>DASVQP010000001.1 GCA_036389135.1 Longimicrobium sp. | reverse complement strand
GTTGTCCGGACGGCTCGGTGTCTCCCGTCGCCGGTCGCCACCCGCCCGTAGCTACGGAGGTGTACCGTCAACTCCTCCGGCGGGACTTTCACCCGCAAGAACACGCCGCCTTTGCACGGCGCACCACAGAGACACAGAGGGTACAGCGAGAACAAAGGAGGGCCCCTCTGTGCCTTCGCAGTTCCCTCTGTGTCCTCTGTGTGATGGTTCGTTAGGGACTCGCCCGGTTCAGATTCGCCCGCGGGTTCGTGCGGGACTCGTCAGGCCGGTCGATGCCGAGGTTCCGCTCGTTGTAGTCCGCCTTGAGGTCCGGCAGGTCGATGAGGTGCACGCGCATCGCGAACGACGTGTTCCCGTTCGGCGCCCGGAAGAAGTCGAAGTTCGCCTCCCACCGGTACAGGTCGCGCTTGAAGTGCAGCGAGTGCGCGTCGAACTCGCCGGAGGTGAGCGAGTACTGCGTGCCCCAGCTCACCGCCCAGTTGCGCGTGGGGTAAAAGCTCAGGTCCCCGCGCACCGTCTGGTCGCCGCGCTCGAAGCGGCCGGGCTGCACGTCGCCGGTGGCGCGGCGGGTGCGGGCCAGCGAGTAGGTCAGGTTCAGGTTCCAGGGGCCGCGGCCGGCCTGCTGGTTGTTCCCCGTAAAGGTGGCGCCGCCCGGCGGCCGGGCCGGCTGCGCGCCCGCCGTATCCGCCGTGCGCCCGCGCTGCTCCCCCGGACCGCGCTCCTGCTCCGGCCGCCCGCCGAAGCCCAGCCGGCGGAAGAGCGCCGAGTTGGCTCCCAGCGAGAACGAGGTGTTCAGCGACGTCAGGTACGGGCTGAACGCGCCGCGCCGCAGCCGTCCGCCCCGCTGCTGGTCCGCGAACAGGTCGTGCGAGGTGGTGAAGGTCAGCCCCCCCAGCAGGTCCGAGCGCACGCTGTTGGTGATGGCGTCCGTCTCGAAGCGTGGGATCAGCGAGTCCCGCTGCACGAACGAGTAGCCGATCGCCGAGGTGTTGATGGAGAGGAGCGTGACCTTTTGCGCATCCTGCGGCGTCGCCGCGTTCCCCGCGGACCGCGCGGAATCCGCCATCGAGTCGCCGCGCACCGGGCGCGGCTGGCGGATCTTCCCCTCGAAGGTCTGGTTCAGCCCGACGGTGATCTGGTTGACCGTCTGCCCCACCTGCTGCCCGAAGAGCATCCGCTGCACCCGGCTCTGCTCGCCGCCCGCCGCCGGGGAGTAGGTGTACGACACCGAGGGCGTGAGGTGGTGCCGGAACGCCGAGTACCCCGCCACCCCCGGGAAGAAGCCGTACAGGTCCGTGCTCAGCCCCGCCCCGAAGTTGATGCGCGCCGGGCCGGCCACCATCGTCCCGTACACGTCGCTCAGGGTGTCCGCCAGCTCCGCCCCGCCGATCGTGTCGCCGGGCGCGAGGATGGTGTCGGCGCGGATGTAGTTGCGCTGCAGCGAGATGCTGGGCGTCAGACGCGTGGAGCCGATCAGCGAGATCTGGTACCCCGTGCTCGCGCTGATCGCCATCGTCTCCCGCGTGCGCCCGCCCAGCGGAGCCAGCCCGCCGGGGATCGGCCGGTCCACGCCGAGCCCCACCGTGTCGAGCGCCGACTGCTGGTCCAGGCGGTCGAACTGGTACTGCACCGCGGTGCTGATCGCCAGGTCGCCGAACTGCAGGTTGGGGCTGGACGAGAGGTTGTACTGGTCCGAGTTCGGGCGCCGCTGGAGGGGATCGCCCGGATCGAAGGAGCTCCCCTGCGCGTTCACGCCCAGGGTGAGCGTCGCGTCGTTGTACCAGCGCCGCTGGTCCGCCGATGCCGCCGGGAAAAAGGTGAACGGCTCGATCGTCAGGCCCAGACTGGGGGTCAGTGTCTCGTCGTCGTTGGCCAGCGATTGCCGGTGCCCCACCGTCATGTTGAAGTTGCCCCAGTCCAGCTCGCGCGTGACGGCCAGGCTGGAGTTGAGGTCCTGCGTCTGGCGGAGCGGGTCCACCGTGCGGTTGCGCTCGAAGCTGCTGCTCTGCGCGTAGTCCAGCGAGGCGTTCAGCGAGGTGCGCTCGTTGGGACGCCAGCTCGTGCTGCCGTTGAGCGTGTACGTGGCCGTTCCCTCGTTGAGGGCGTAGCGCGTCAGCCCCACGCGTCCGTCCAGGAACCGCCGCCGCACGCGGTAGTCCAGGTTGGCGGCGAGCTGCGTGTACGTCCCGCTCCGCCACCCCGTGGCCAGCGACGCGCCCATGTAGGGGTTGATCGCCCAGTAGTAGCCCACGTTGCTGATCTCACGCCCCGTGCCCCGGTCGTTGCGGCCGGGAGAGTGGGTGCGGAAGATGTCGTTCAGCTCGAACTGCGGCACCAGGAATCCGCTGCGCCGCCCCTTCTCCAGGTCCTGCACGATGAAGGGGAGCGCCATCACCGGCACGTTGCGGAAGTACAGGTACGCGGGGCGCCCCACCAGGATGCGGTTGCGGATCACCATGATCCGGTCCGCCTTGAAGTGGTACGCCGGCTCCGGCCGGTCGTCCGAGGTGAACTCGCTGCCGCGCGCGTAGATCCGCCGCCCCTGGTCCTCCGCGGTCACGTCGCCGCGCACCAGCCAGGTGGCGTTGTCGGTGATCTTGGTCTGCGCGCCGCGCACGGAGGAGCGCTTGTTGGCGAGGTCGTAGTACATGGTCTCGCCGGAGATCGGCTCTCCCTCGCCGGAGACGCGCGGGGTGCCGTACGCGGCCACGAAGTCGGTGCGCTCCTGGTACACCAGGGAGTCTCGCGCCACCAGCGTCGTCCCCTCGCGCGTCACCTGCGGGTCGCCGCGCAGGCGCAGGATGCGCTCGGTGCCGTCGAACTGCGCGCTGTCGCCCGCGTACTCCACCGGGACGTAGCCGCTCAGCTTCAGCAGGCGGTCCACCAGCGTGTCGGCCGGCAGCGCGCGCGCGGAGCTGTCGCGGCGTGCGGTGTCGCGCCGGGCGCTGTCGCCGCGCACGGGGCGCGCGGGCGGCGTGGTGTCGCGCCGCACCAGGCCGGTGGGGAGGGTGTCGAGCTCCTCCCACGCCGGGCGCGCCAGGGCCCACCCTTGGGCACCGGGACCGCGGGCGGCCTGCAGGGCGGGGATGGAAAGTGCCGCCGCGGCGGCACAGGCTAGAAAAACTGCTCTATGATTCACGCGTTCGCTGCGAAAGGGGTACGGCCTGAAAGGTGGCTGTGCCGGGCGCGGAGCGGAACCCGTCCGCGCCCCGCCCTCACCGATTCTTCACGCGCTCGCGGCCGTCGCGGCCGCCCGGCGCCGCGTCACCATGCGCGAGAGCACGATGCTGAACTCGTAGAGGAAGACGAGCGGCACCATCATCATCAGCGTCAGCGTGATCACGTCGCCCGGAGTGAGCAGCGACGCCACGACGGTGATGATGAGGATGGCGTGCTTCCGCTTGGAGGCCAGGAACTCCGGCGTCACCAGCCCGAGCGCGGAGAGGATCAGGATCACCACGGGAAGCTCGAACACCGTCCCGAACGCCAGCAGCACGCGCGTGACCACGTCCAGGTACGGCCCGATGGTGATGGCCTGCTCCAGCGCCTCGGTCTGGAAGCCCATGGTGAACTTGAGCGTCATCGGCAGCACGATCTTGTACGCCGACCACACGCCCAGCCCAAAGAGCACGAGCCCCATGTACAGCGACGGCACGATCACCCGCTTCTCGTGCGGGAGGAGCGCCGGCCCAAAGAACGCCCACACCTGGTAGATCAGCACGGGCGAGGCGAGTAGGAGCCCCACCACGATCGCCAGCTTCACCGTGATGAAGAACGGGTCGGTGGGGCTCAGGTACTTGAGCCGGCTGCCGTGCAGGAAGGGCTCGATCGGGTCGATGAGGATGCCGAGCACGTTCAGCTTCATCACCAGCAGGAACCCGACTCCCGCCCCCACCACGACGGCGAGGAGGCTCCACAGCAGCCTCCAGCGCAGCTCCTCCAGGTGGTCCAGGAACGGCATCTCGTCGCCGCTCGGGTTCTTCCGCTTGAGCATCCGTGCTCCGTTTATGTGCGCCACGACGTCCGCCCGCGCGGACCCGCCCCGCCAACCACGCCGTAGGGGCGTGATTCATCACGCCCACCCTCTGCCTTCCTCGACCCCGGCGTCCCGGTCCAGAATCGAATGAATTCGCCGCCGGATCCAAACGAAGTCCGCCTTCGCGGACTCGGCGGCAAGGGCCGAGCGCCTCCGCGCGAGGCCCTGCCGTAGAAACCCGCCCGAAAACGCGGAGCGAGGACGCGCACGCGCCCCCGCCCCGTCCTCACCCGATGCCGCGCATGCGTTTACCCCGCGTCGGCCGGTTCGGTTTCCTCTTCGGGCTGAAGGGGCAGCTCGCGCTGGTGGCGGCGGACCTCCGTCTGTACTTCGCGGTCGGCCAGGTCGCGGAGCTCGCGGTAGAACTCCTCGGGATCCTGGAAGTTTCGGTACACCGACGCGAAGCGCACGTACGCCACGTGGTCGCGCGAGCGGAGCCGGTCCATCACCATCTTCCCCAGCTCCTCCGAAGTGACCTCCGCCTCCTCGCGGTGATCCAGCTCCCGCTCGATCGCCTCCACCAGCGTGTCGATCTCGGCCGGCGTGATGGGCCGCTTGGCGCACGCGATCTGGATGCTGAGCAGCAGCTTGCGGCGGTCGTACGGCTCGCTCTCGCCGTCGCGCTTGTGCACCGTCAGCGGGCGCTCTTCGATGTACTCGTACGTGGTGAAGCGCCGGCTGCACCGCAGGCACTCGCGGCGGCGGCGCACGGCGCGTCCCTCGCGGCTGGTGCGCGAGTCGACCACGCGGTCGTCGCCGTGATGGCAAAAGGGGCAGCGCACCGGCTTCCCGTCAGGAGCGCGGGGGCGCCGCCAGCTCCCGGCGCGCGTCGGCGGCTTCGGGGCTGCGGGGGTAGTCGGCGATGATGCGGTTGAAGCGGGCGCGCGCCTGCGTGCGGTTCCCCCGCCCCGCCTCGATCCGCCCGATGCGCAGCAGCGCCGCCGGAGCGCGCGGCGAGGTGGGGTAGGTGTCCACCACCCGTCCGTACGCCTCGATGGCACGCTCCAGATTCCTTCCGCCCGCGTACGCCTCGCCGATGTTGAACTGCGCGTCGGCGGCGCGCGGATGGCCGGGGGCGGCGCGCAGGAACTCCTCGAAGCCGGCGCGCGCCGCGTTCACCGATCCGCGGCGCAGGGCGCCGAGCGCGGCATCGTACATCTCCTGGGCGGTCGCGTCGCCCCCGCCGCCCGCCGGCGCGTCGTCGGCGGGGTCGATGGTAGCAGCCGGGGGTGGGGCGTTGCGGGCGGCTTCGGCGGCGGCATCGCGGGCGCGGCGCGCTTCCTCCTCGCGCGTGGCGATCTGCTGGCGGAGCTGGCTGAGCTGCTGCTGACCCTGCCCCGTCAGCTCCTGGATCTGCACGAGCTGCCGCTCGATCGCGACGAGGCGCGTGGAGACGTCGCCGCGCAGGCGCACGTTCTGGTCCGTCAGCGAGTCCAGCAGCGCCTGGTTTCGGCGCAGCACGTCGCGCAGGAGCTGCTCCTGGCTGGCCTGGTCCCGCTGCATCTGCGCGCGCAGGTCCTGGATGTCGCGCTGCGTGGCCAGGCACCCTCCCAGGAGCGGTACGGCCAGCAGCACGAGCGCCGCGCGCCTCATCGTCCGCCTCCGGGCGCGGTGCTCAGCTGCCCGCCCACGATGGCGAACTCGGCCCGGCGGTTTCGCGCCAGCGCGCCCTCGTCCGGCCCCTCGTCCAGCGGGCGCTCCTTGCCGTACGACAGCGTGGTGAAGCGCGACGCGTCGATGCCGTACGCGCCCAGCCACGCCCTCACCGCCTCCGCGCGGCGCTGGCCCAGCGCCAGGTTGTACTCCGTGGAGCCGCGCTGGTCCGCGTGCCCCTCGATGCGCAGGCGGATGCTGGGGTTTGCGCGCAGGATGTCCGCCTTGGCGCGGAGCTTCGCCTCCGCCTCGCCGCGGATCTCGTCGCTGTCGTACTCGAAGAAGATGATCTCGGTGAGCGCCTCGCGCACGGGCGCCAGCGCCGACTCGCGCTCGCGCCGATCGCGCTCCACGCGGTCCGCCTCGGCACGGTTCGCCTCCGCGCGCTGCCGCGCCTCCTCCTCCAGCCGGATGGAGTCCGCGCGCGCCCCGGCGCCGGTGGTGCTCCCGGCCGTCGTGCTGTCCGTGCCCGGCGCGGCGGCCGGCGGGCGCTTGCGGCAGGCGCCCATCGCCAGCGGGATGAGGGCGAGGGTGGCGAGGTGGCGGAGCTTCATCGGCGGGATCTCCTGTCCGGTAGGTACGCGTCGTGGCCGCGTGGGCCGCGCGAAAGGATACGTTGGGGCGATGCGCCTTCCGGCGCTAGAGGATGGCGAAGACGATGCGCAGGATCGCGATGGCGGCGGCGAGCCCAAACCCACGCAGCAGCGCCTGCCGCCACCGCGGCCGCTCGCCGCCGTAGTCCAGCCCGGCGAGGATGAAGCCGTAGGCGCAGAGGCGGAAGACGAACTGCGCGGCCAGCGGCCCCGCCACGCTCAGCAGCGCGAGCGAGAAGAGTGTCCCCGTCGCGAAGCCGGCCAGGAGTCCGTACGCGCCCCAGAGCAGGCGCGCGCTCCAAGCGGGGCCGGTGCCGGGTGTGACGGGCTCGACAGCGAGGCCGGAGCGCCGGATCACACTCCCCTCCACCAGTTCATGAACAGCGATCCGAGCAGCATGAACGCGAACGGCACGCTCCAGGCAACAAGGTTCCTGCGCCACCGGTTGGGTGTACCGGCTGGATGAATTCCGCCCGCCATGATCGCGAACCCCGCCGACACGGCTACCGGCACGTGAAGCGGTTCCGGTATACCCGCGAAGTACCCAAGGATGGTAAAACCGACGGTGACGCTAATTCCGACGGCGAAGCTCCGGGCGAGTGATCTTGCCAGTTCATTCCTCCGCACCACCGGTTCGTGCTGCGATCCGCCGCTCATCGACCATCCGCGCGCATCAGCACCGGCGACCAGTCCGGCAGGCCGTGCCCGCGCCCGGCGAGGAGCTTCCGCACGCGCCCCGTCTTGGTGTCGAGCACAAAGAGCCCGCCGCCGTCGCGGTCCGGGGAGGAGAAGACGAGGTGGCGTCCGTCGGGGGCCCAGCTCGGGTCCTCGTTGCGGCCGCCGCTGGTCAGGAGTCGCGGGCGGTTGCCGTCGGCTTCGACCATGGCGATCTGGTGCACGCCGCCGACGCGCGTGTGGAAGGCGATGCGGTTGCCGACCGGCGCCCAGTCCGGCGAGGTGCTGTAGCCGCGGTTGCCGTACGTGTAGTCGGAGACCAGCCGCGCCTCCCCGCCATTCGCGCTCATCACGTAGATCTGCGGCTCGCCCAGCCGGTCGCTGACGAAGGCGATGCGCGCGCCGTCCGGCGAGAACGAGGGGGAGAGCGAGTCCGAGCGGCGCCCCGTGGTCTGCTGGCGGAAGCCGGACGCGCCGACGGTGGCGATCTCCGTGTTCCCGCCCGCCGTGGCCGCGAAGGCGACGGTGCGCCCGTCCGGTGCGTACGACGGGGTGATGTTGAGCCCCTCGCGGCTGGAGAGGACACGGTCCGCGCCGCTGGCCAGGTTGCGCTCGTACAGCGCCGGCATCCCGCCGCGGTACGAGGTGTAGGCGATCCGCCCGCCGTCCGGCGACCACGCGGGCGAGAGGGCCAGCGAGCCGTCCGAGGTCAGCCGCGTGACGTTCTCGCCGTCCGAGTCCACCAGGTAGATCTCCTTGGAGCCGCGCCCCTGCGTCACGAAGGCGATGCGCGTCGCCGCGATCCCCGGCTCGCCGGTGGCCCAGCGCACGACGGCGTCGGCGGCGGCGTGCACGGCCATGCGGAAGCGGCGGTCGCCGGCGGGCGGGAGGTCGAAGCTCCCCTCCCCCTTGGTCTGCCCGTAGACGGCGTCGTGCAGCGTGAGCCGCAGCGTGCTCCCCCCGGCGCTGGGGGCCAGCGTGCCGCTGAGCACCCAGTCCGCGCCGCGCTCGCGCCAGAGGGCGACGTTCACCGGGTCGCCCGCGCGGGCGCCCGTGGCCGCCGCCAGCTTGAACTGGTCGCTGAAGTCCAGGTCGCGCCGCACGATCTCCGCGGACTCGCTGGCGGCATCGGCCAGGTCGCCGCCGCCGCCGAAGGGGAGCACGACGAAGCCGGACAGGTTGCCGACCTCGTAGGTGGCGCGCAGCCGCACGACGGTGGTGGTGTCCTGGGCCACGGCCGGGGCCGCGAGCGCCAGGGCGAGGGCGGGAAGTGCGATGTGGCGGATGCGGATCACGCGATCACTGGGCGTTGGGAGCCATCTCCACGCAGAGCGGGAGCGACTCGCGGTTGAACTCGGCGGGGATGGGCCCGAATGCCTTGCGGAGGGCGGCCTGCTCCACGGACTCGATCAGCGCCATGCGGAAGGCGATCCCGCCGCCGCGCTGCCGCTCCACGTGCACGTCGTCCACCGTCCCGTCGCGGAACACGGTGAAGCACACGTCCGCGGCGCCGGTGTTACCCTCGGGGCGGCGGAAGAAGCGCCTCACCTGGCGCGGGATGTTGTTGCAGTACTCGGGCGACGGGCAGCGGATGCCCGCCGTGCGGATGTTCAGCCCCTCGCCGCCGGGCGAGCTCGCCTGCGGATTGCGCCCGGTGGCGGCGCCGCGCGTGCCCGTCCCCGCGCTGGGCGGCCCGCTTCCGGCTCCGGTCCTCGTGCCGCCCGCCGCGGGCGTCGTGGTGCGCGCGCCAGACTTCGCCGCCTCCGTGTTGGACGCGGCTCCCGGGCGCGGAGTTGCGTTGGGGCGCGCAGGCGTCGGGCGGGCGGGCGTGGCCGCGGGCCGGGCGGGCGCCTTCCGTGCGGGCTCGGCCGCTTTCGGCGCGGGCTCGCGGCGCGGCGGAGTGGCTTTCGGCGCGGGTGCCTTCGGCGCGGGCTCCGCCGCCTTTGGCGCAGGCTCGCGCATGGGTGGCGTCGGCGGGACCGGCTTGGGAACGGGTGGCGCGGCCTTCGGCGCGGGAGCTGGCGCGGGCTCGGGAGCGGGGGGAGCGGGGTTGGGCTCGCCGGCCGGAGCGGGGCCGCCCTCGTTGGGCGCGGGCTCCTCCGCGGGCGGCTCGCCCAGCGCGGAGGGCGGGGGCGAGACGATGCCGACGCTGTACACCACCACCTTTTTGACGGGCGGCGGCCCCGCTGCGGCGGCCAGCGCGGCGATCCCCACGATCGCCACGTGCAGCGCCACCGAGGCGACGAGCGCCGCGCCGGGGCGCCCGCGTGCACGCTGCCGCCGTCCCCACATCGCGCTACCGCCCCCCCGCCGGCCGCTCGGGCTCGGCGATCAGCCCCACGGTGGCGACGTTGGCGGACTTCATGGCGCCCAGCACCTGCACCACGCGCCCGTACGGCACCGCCTCGTCCGCGCGCAGGTACACGTTGTCCGCTCCGCGCTCCTTCACCAGCAGCGGGAACTGGGTGGTGAACTCGTCCCACCGCACCGCCGCCTGCCCCACGAAGATGGCGCCCGTCCTGTCGATCGTCACCACCACCCCCTCCGGCGAGGCGACGGACTGCGTCTGCGCGCGCGGGATGCTCACCTCCACGCCGCCCTGCATCATCGGCGCGGTGATGATGAAGATCACGAGCAGCGTCAGCACCACGTCCACCAGCGAGGTGACGTTGATCTCGGCGCTGAAGCCAAGGTCCTGGCCGCGGCCCCTTCCGCGCCGGCGCGGCACTAGATGCGCCCTTCGCGCGCCAGCGTGGCGATCAGCTCGCTGCTGATCCCCTCCAGCTCGCCCATGAAGTCGTTCAGCTTGCCGGTCAGGTAGTTGTACGCCATCGCCGCCGGGATCGCCACCACCAGCCCCCCCGCGGTGGTGAGGAGCGCCTCGGCCACACCCGGGGCGACGGCGTCGATGCTGCTGGACCCCGCCTGCGCCACGCCGATGAACGACGTCATCACCCCGAGCACCGTGCCCAGGAGTCCCAGCAGCGGCGAGACGGAGGCGATGATGGCGAGCCACCCCACCCCGCGCGCCGCGTCGTCGCGCTCCTCCCCCTCCTCCTTTTCGAGCACGATGCGCAGCACCTCCAGCTGCGCGGGCGACAGGCCGCGCACCTCGCTGTTGGCGCGCGCGGCGCCGGGCCGCATCTCGCGAAAGAAACCCAGCCCGCGCTGGAAGAGCCGCGTGAAGGGCGACGCATCCATCAGCGTGACCGCGTGGTAGGCGTCGTCCGTGGTCTGCGCCCCGCCCACGCGGCGCATGAAGGTGTCGCTCTCGCCCCGCAGCCGGCGGAACTGGAGGATCTTCCACACGATCACGGCCCAGGAGGCGAGCGAGAGGATGGCCAGCACGGCCATGATGATCTTCGTGGAGGCGGTACCCTTCGCCACCATCTCCCACGCAGTGGAGAACTCGCCTTGATGCGTCTGGATGATCATTCCGGTGGGGTCTGGTCTTGGGGGGAGCCGTCGGGCTCCAGCTCGAACAGGTAGCGCACGGTGTCCAGCACGCCGGTGCCGCGCCCGTTGCCGGCGGCCTGGCGCAGGCGCACGGTGGGCGCGTGGAGCAGCTTGTTGAGGAGCGAGCGGGTCAGCGCGTCGATCGCCTGCTGGTCGCCGGGCGACAGGTGCTGCAGCGAGCGGAGCGCGCGCTCCACCTCCGCCTGCCGCACGCGCTCGCCGTGGTCGCGCAGCGCGCGGATGGTGGGGACCACGGCCAGCGACGAGTACCAGCTCCAGAACTCATCCACCCCGGCCCCCACGATCCCCTCCGCCGCGGGAAGCTCCGCGCGGCGGCGGTCCAGGTTGCCGCTGACGATGGCCTGCAGGTCGTCGATGTCGTAGAGGAAGACGTTCGGCTCGCCGCCCACCGCCGGCTCCACGTCGCGCGGCAGTGCGATGTCGATGATGCAGAGCGGCCGCTTCGCCCCGTTCGGCAGCGCCGCGCGCAGCCGCTCGCGCGTGAGCACGGGGTGCGGCGCCGCGGTGGAGCAGATGACGATGTCCACCCCGGCGAGCGCGTCGCCGAACTGCTCCCAGCGCACCGCCTCGCCGCCCCAGCGCTCCGCCAGCTCGCGCGCCCGATCCCAGGTGCGGTTTGCGACGATGGCGGTGCGAACCCCCTCGCCCCGCAGGCACTCCAGCGTCGTCTCGCTCATCTCGCCCGCCCCCAGCACGAGAGCACGCCGGCCCTTGAGCGACCCAAAGATCTTCTTCGCCAGGTCCACCGCCGCGGACGACACGGACGCGGCGCCGATCCCCAGCCCCGTCTCGCTGCGCACCCTGCCGCCGACGTTGAGGGCGGTCTGGAAGAGGCGGTTGAGGGCGGGGCCGACCACGGGCCCCTCCTCGGCGGCGGTCTCGCGGGCCACGGCGTAGGCGTCGCGCACCTGCCCCTGGATCTGCGGCTCGCCCAGGATCATGGAGTCGAGGCCGGATGAGACGCGGAAGAGGTGCTCGGCGGCGCCGCGGTCGCGGTGCAGGTAGAGGTGGCGCGCGGCACCCTCCGCGGACATCCCTACGCGTCCAGCGAGCACGGCGCGCGCGGCCTCGGTGCCGTCCACCCCCTCGGGAGCGGCCAGGTACACCTCGGTGCGGTTGCAGGTGGAGAGCACCACCGTCTCCGCGCCGGTCTCCTCCACCAGCGAGATCAGGGCGCCGGGAAGCTCGGCCCGCCCGAAGGCGAACCGTTCCCGGAGCTCGATCGGCGCCGTGCGGTGGCTGACTCCTACGACTGCGAGAGGCATCGGCCGATCCGCCGCTCCACGTCTTCGTCCCGGCCCGCGACCGCGTCGTCCACGAATTCCGGAGTGATAAGGTCGAACCAGAGCGCCCGGCGGCGCCCCTCGTCCCCGGCCCAGCGGGCCTGCACCTCGCCGCGCAGGGCGGCGAGTCTTGCCGCGGCGCGCCCCAGCCCCGGCGTGACCACCGCCTCCAGCCGCTCGCGCAGCCGCCTGGCCAGCAGCGGCGCCGCGCCCCCGGTGGAGAACGCCACCGTCACGCCCTCCCTGCGGATGACGGCAGGCAGATGAAAGAGCGACCCCGCCCCGTCGTCCGCCACGCTCACCAGCGCCCCACCTGCCTCGGCTTCGCGCGCAACCTGGGCGTTCACCTCCGCCCGGTCCGTCGCCGCGAACACCAGGTGGAAGCCGCGCGCATCCCCCACCTCCCACCTGCGCTCCCGCCACGCGAGCCCCTCACGCTCCACGATCTCGCCCAACTCCCCGCACAGCACCGGCGACACGATCTCCGGCCGTCCCCCGGCCTCCACCACGCCGCGGACCTTGCGCAGCGCCACCGCCCCGCCGCCCACCACCAGCACCCGCAGCCGCGCCGCATCCACCAGCAGCGGAAGCCGCGCGCTCACGCGGACCCCCATTCCGGCGGTTGAAACCGCAGCGACGACCGCGGGAAACCTGCCTTCGCAGGTTGCAGCCGAGACACCAGTCCGCGAAGGCGGACTTCCCGCTCTTGTTGCAGCGGTTTCAACCGCCGGATCACAGGAACCCGCCCGTGTGCGTGGAAGCCCCCACCCGCAGCACCACGTACGAGATCACCACCACCGCGAATCCGACCACCGACACCAGCGCCCCGCGCCGCGCCTGGCGGCTCCCGCCGGCGCGCACCGCGAGCGCCACCACGAACACCAGCCAGCTGATTACCCCCAAGACGATCTTGGGGTTTCCGATGGCCATCGGGTGCTGAAAGCGCTCCGTCCAGGCCCATCCCACCAGCAGCGCGGCGGAAAGGAGCGGGAGGCCGGCCATCAGCGCCAGGCGCCCGATGCGGTCCAGCGTCTCCAGCGGCGGAAAGAAGCGGAAGATGGCCCCGAAGCGACGCCCCTTCAACTCCCGGAACTGCAGGAGGTACATCAGCCCGGCGGCGAACGAGACGGCGAGCGCGGCGTAGCCCAGCATCGCCAGCACCACGTGCAGCACGAACCAGGGGCCGCGGAAGAGCATCGCCTCGCCATCCGGGCGCACGCCGGCGGCCTGCGCGGCCGCGGCGACGGCGGCGGCCACGGGCACCAGCACCAGCCCCAGCGGCCCAGTGCGCCCCAGCGTCGCCACGCCCAGCGAGCCCAGCGCGATCAGGAAGCCGAGCACCGAGAGCGACGGCGCGAGGCCCACCAGCGGCGGCTCGCCGAACTGGCGGATGTACGAGGCCAGCGCCGCCCCGTGCGCCGCCACCGCCAGCCCGAGGGTGGTGGTGGCGACGGCGGGGAGGCGCCGGTCGGTACGCGCGAAGGAGATCCCCAGCAGCGCCGCGGCGAGCGCGTACAGCGCCACGGCTGCCAGGTGCAGGACGTCGGTCATCATATCCCTACAAAGTGCGGGCGCCCTTCCTTTGGGGGAAGGGCGCCGGAACCGCGGGGCAGGCCGGGACCCCCGGCCTGCATCACGGCATCCGTGCCACCCTGCGCACCGGGAGCCCCGGCCGCATCGCCGGCTGCTCGATCGAGGTGATCCTCACCGTCGCGGTGCGATCCATCACCTTCACCACCTGCATGCGCCCCACGCGGATCTCGGGGCGGCTTCCCCAACTGCGCGCCTCGCGCGGAAGGTAGACCTCGAACTCGTCGCCCTCGCGCACCCCGGCCTGACGGCCCACGTCCAGGAAGGCGTACTCCTGCGTGGACACGATGGGGTGCTCCGTCTCCAGCCCCAGGAGCCGCCCCTGCAGCCCCGTCGACGCCACCGGCCGCACACCCGCCGGGACCGAGAAGCGCGCAGCGGGAAGCGCCAAATCGCCCGGGCGAACCTCGCCGAACATGCGGATCACCACCGCCGTCGCCACACCGTCCTCCACGGCGGCCACCGTGGCGATGCCCGTGGACTCCCACACGCGGCCGGCGGGGCGCAGGTCGCGCGCGGGGCGGACGAAGTGGAAGCGGTCGCCCACCTGCGTGCCGCTCCCCGCCGCCATCGCTACGTACACCCGGTCGTACGGTTGGATTCCCGGAAGCCGGTCCAGCGCCACCTCGGTGGGCGAGAGCACCTCCGCCAGCCGGCCCACGGGCCGCACCTCGGCGTCCGGCGCCACGAACGACGCGCGGTAGAAGTCGCCCGGCGTCACCACGGGGTACGGCGCGGTGGAGGCGCCCACGATGGCGCGGTCCTCCGCATCCTCGTCCCGGTAGAACACCGTGCGCCCGTCGCGGGGTCCACTGGGGGCCGCCCCCTCGCGCGCGCCGCCGGGAAGGACGAGCCGCTCGGAAGGATAGATCCTCGCGGGGTCCTGCACCACGTCCGTGTTGAGCCGGAAGATCTCCGGCCACATGAACGGGTCGCTCATGTAGGTGCGCGCCAGCTCCCACAGGGTGTCTCCCTGGCGAACGACGTGCACCCGGTCCTGCTGCGCGGGCTGCTGCTGCTGTGCGGCCAGGGGCGCTGCTGCGGCCAGGCCGGCGATGGCGGCGACGAGTGACGATCTCACGGGACCTCGGGGGGACGGGCGGGGCGAGCGGTGCTTCGCGGGGTCTGCCGGGACGCGACGAGCGCGCCGCGGCTTGGGGCCGGGCGCCGGGGTGCGGCTGGACGTGCGATGTTTGTGGACGGGTACAGAGTAACCCGCCCCCGCTCCCCCCGCAAGCAATTTCGGGAGGCGCCGGGACGGAGGCTTCCGCCCCGGACCCCTCCGCACGATGCCAGCCGTGTGCCGCCGGCCGTGCTTTGTCTCATGTGGCGGCGCGGCATCCGCTTACGACGCGGGCGGGGCGGCGGGAGGCGTGTGGAGGCGTGTGGAGGCGTGCCGGGCGTGCGTGGTTGGGAAAAGTTTGCGCGTGGGTCCGGCGTCGAACCGCACTTCTTGAGCGAAGCGCCTCACCGCCCCAGGCGCCCAACCAGCCTCTGGCGCGGAGCGAAGGAGACGGGCTCTCCCTGTGGGCGCTGTCCCCTCCCGTGTTCGGGAGCCGGTCCAAGCCGTTTGGCTCCGATCACCAAACAGCGGCATCGAACATTGGATGGCTCGGCTCGGACCGGCAGGGCCCGTTTCCTTCGGTCGCCGCCAGGCTTTCTAGCGCTCATGGCGTTGGCGAAGCGGCTCCCTCAGGAAGTGGCGGGGCGGGGGACACGCGCCGTCCTGTGCGTGAGTCCGCGCAGGCGGACTTGGTGCCGTTGTTGCCGCGAGTTCACTCGCCTCACCCCTCGCCCACCCTGCCCACCGCCAGGTGCACGGGGATGCCGCCGTTGCGCGTCTGCAGGGCGTTCTCAAAGGGGACGCCGACCTGCGCGTCGAGGCGGGGTTCGGCGGAGAGGAGGGCCATCGTCCAGCCGGGGGCGCGCTGGCGGGCGGCGTGGCCCAGTGCCGCGTACAGGTTGCGCAGCGCCTCCGTCTCGCCGACGCGAACGCCGTAGGGCGGGTTAGTGACGATCCAGCCAGGGCCCGCGGGAGGGTCGATGGCAGAGACCGGGGCGACCGCGAGCTCCACGTCGGCGAGGACGCCGGCGCGCTCGGCGTTGGCGGTGGCGGCTTCGATGGCGCCGGCGTCGCGGTCGGAGCCCTGGATGGGAGCGGGGGCGGATGGGCGGATGGCGGATTGGGCGCGCTCCACCACGCGCCGCCACGCCACCTCGTCCGCGTCCGGCCACTCTCGGAAGGCGAAGCGGCGCGGCTCCCGGTCCGCGCCCGCCAGCCCCGGCGCGATGTTGCGGGCCATCAGCGCGCCTTCGATGGCGATGGTGCCCGAGCCGCACATGGGGTCGAGGAGCGGGGCATCGCCGGGCCAGCGGCTTCCAAGGAGCGCGGCGGCGGCGAGCGTCTCTCGGAGCGGCGCCCGGGCGACGGCCCGCCGGTAGCCGCGCAGGTGCAGCAGCGCGCCGGACGCATCCGCCCGCACGATGCACCCGTCGCGCACGAAGCGCACTACGAAGAGCTGCGCGTCACCCGCATCCTCGTCGCCCTCGTCGTCGCGTGCCACCTCCGCGCCACCCAGTCCACCGACGCGCCGCTCGATGGCGTCCAGCACCCGCTCCGCGATGGCGCCCTCGTGATAGAGCTTGGATTTGCGCGACGTGACGCGCAGCCGCACCGCGCGCCCCTTCGCCACCCACCGCTCCCACGGGATCTTGCGCGCGTGCCGTTCCAGCTCGAAAAAGGTGCGCGCCCGGAACTCCGCCGCTCCGACGGTGACACGGCTGGCGGTGCGCAGCCAGAGGTTGGCCGTGTACAGCTCCTCCGCGCTCCCCTCCCACGCGACGCCCCCCTGCTCGGGCGCCGCCTGTATGCCCAGCGCGCGCAGCTCCGCCGCCGCCAGCGGCTCAAGCCCGGGCGCGGTTGCGGCGAAGATTGGAAACGGGGCAGTCAACGGAAGAGAGTGCGTGAGTGCGTGAGTGCGTGTGCGGAGAAGACGAACGGCAGTTTCACACAGAGACACAGAGGGTACAGAAAGAACGGCAGGAGAGGTTCTCTGTGGCTTGCAGTTCCCTTCGTGTTCTCTGTGTGATGCTTTTTCTGGTGACCAGTGCGGGGCGGCTCCCGCGACACCGCACCGCACTCACGCACTAACGCACTCACGCACTTTCCCCCGGCTCCATCTCGTACTCCTTCAGCTTCCGATACAGCGTGCGCTCGCCCATGCCGAGCCTCTCCGCGGCGCGGCGGCGGTTGCCGCGGGCTTCGCGCAGGGCTACGGCGATGGCTTCGCGCTCCATGTCCGCCAGCGTCATCCCGCGGCGGAAGACGACGACGCCCTCCTCTTCGTGCGGAATGGGCTCGGGCGGCGCGATGGGGGCGCCCAGGGGGATCACCGGCTGCCCGTACGGCGAGTACCCCGTCGCCGCGGGGAGGGCGATGGCGGGCTGGTCGCGCTTGCGGATCTCCTCCACGTCGCGCCGCAGGTCCTCCAGGTTCATGCGCAGATCGTACAGCGTGCGCAGCACGAACTCCAGCTCCGGCGAGGGCCCGCCGCGGTCGTCGCTCCTCCCGCGCTCCTGCGACACCGGGCGCGGCGCCAGCACCGGGAGGAGGGAGCCCGTGCGCTTGTGGCGCACCTCGGGAGGGATGTCCTCGGGGCGGATCACCCGGCCGGGGGCGAGCACCACCATGCTCTCCACCAAGTTGCGCAGCTCGCGCACGTTCCCGGGCCAGTCGTACTCCACCAGCACGCGCAGCGCCTCCGGATCGATCCCCACGAAGGGACGGTCGTGCTGCGCGCTGAACTCGCGGATGAAGCGGTCGATGAGGCGCGGGATGTCCGCGCGGCGCTGGCGCAGCGGCGGAAGGTCGATGCGCAGGACGTTCAGCCGGTGGTACAGGTCGCGCCGGAACTCGCCCAGCGCCACCTGCTCGCGAAGGTCGCGATTCGTTGCGGCCACCACCCGCACATCCACCCGGATCGACTCCTCGCCGCCGACGCGCCTGAACTCGCGCTCTTCGAGGACGCGCAGGAGCTTGGTCTGCGTCGCCTGCGGCATCTCCCCCATTTCGTCCAGGAAGATGGTGCCGCCGTTGGCCAGCTCGAACAGCCCCTTGCGTAGCGCCGCCGCACCGGTGAACGCGCCCTTTTCGTGGCCGAAGAGCTCGCTCTCCAGCAGCGTCTCGGTGAGCGCGGCGACGTTGACGGCGATGAACGGCCGGTGCCTGCGCGGAGAGAGCGCGTGGATGCCGCGGGCGACCAGCTCCTTACCCGTCCCGCTCTCTCCGAGGATCAACACGGTGGAGTTGACGGGGGCGATCTGGACGATGCGCTCCAGCACCTCCTCCATCTCCTCCGTCTCGCCCACGATGCCGATGATCTCGCGCAGCTCCTCGCGCTGGATCAGGCGGCGGCCGATGAGCGCCACCTCGTCCACGTCGATCGGCTTGGGGAAGCAGTCGGCCAGTCCCAGCTCGCGGCAGACGGCGCGGCCGGTGGGCTCCGTGGGCTCGGTGAGGCCGATGACGGGCGCACGGCCGCGCGCCTGCTGGATCAGCGAACGCGCACGCCGCTCCCGCAGCCCGCCGGTGATGACGAGCAGGACCGGCTCGCCGACGGCGTCGGCGAGCGATTCGCCGGAGGCCAGCAGCTCGGTGCGCATCCCCGCCTCTTCGAAGGCGGCGCGCAGCCGGACCGCGGGCTCCAGGTCTTCGGTGGTGATCAGGACCGCGTCGGCCACCGGATCACCCGTGGCGAGCGTTCGTCACGTGCGGACCGTCCCCCCGGTATGGAAGGGGGGGCGCACCACCTCGGCGGGCACCGCGCGGTCGCGGATGACGATCCCGATCTCCGACCCCGGCTTCGCCGCCGCGACGGGGACGTACGCCAGCCCCACGCCGTAGCCGAGCGTGGGACTCAGCGTGCCGCTGGTGACCTCTCCAGTGCGCTCCCCGTTGAACTCCACCGGGTACCCGTGGCGCGGGAATCCACGCTCGCGAAGCTTGAAGCCCGCGAGGCGCACCTTCACCCCCTCCTCCTTCTGGCGGCGGAGGGCGTCGCGCCCGACGAAGTCGCCCTTGTCCAGCTTGGTGACCCAGGCGAGCCCTGCCTCGAGCGGCGTGCGCGCCTCGTCCAGGTCGTTGCCGTAGAGGGCGTACCCCATCTCCAGCCGCAGCGAGTCGCGGCACCCGAGGCCGGTGGGAAGCAGGCCGTCCTCCTTCCCCACCTCCAGCAGCCGCCTCCAGAGCGCCGCCGCGTCGTCCGCGCCCACGTACAACTCGAAGCCGTCCTCGCCGGTGTAGCCGGTGCGCGAGATGATCATGGGGATACCGTCCACCGTCCCCTCGGCGAAGCGGTAGTAGCGGATCGAGTCCAGGTCGTGGTCCGTCAGCCGCGCGAGGATCGCCTGCGCGCGCGGGCCCTGCAGCGCGAGCAGCGCGATGTCGTCGCTCCGGTCCTCCAGCTCCACCCCGAAGTCACCCGCGAAGCGCGACACCCACGCCCAGTCCTTTTCGCGGTTCGAGCCGTTCACCACCAGCATGTAGCGGTCGGCGAATCGGTAGACGAGGAGGTCGTCCAGCAGGAAGCCGTTCTCGTTGCAGAGGGTGGAGTACTGCGCCTGTCCCACCTCGATCCTGGACGCGTCGTTGGTGGTGACGTGCTGCACGAACTCCAGGGCGCGCTCTCCGCGGACGATGAACTCGCCCATGTGCGACACGTCGAAGAGCCCCGCGGCGTTGCGGACCGCCTGGTGCTCGGCGGTGATGCCGGCCGGGTACTGCACGGGCATCTCGTACCCCGCGAACGGGACGATCTTGGCGTTGAGGGCGACGTGCTCCGCGTACAGCGGCGTGCGGTGCAGGGTGGCTTCGGCCATCGTAGTGCGCTGGTCTGAGGGTCTCGACACGGACGCGGAAAAGGTAACACACGGCGCGAACCGGCGCGAGAACGGGGCCCTCACCCCCGGCTCGTTACACTCGCCTGCCGCGAACAGCGGTCCCTGGTAGGGGCGGCCCCACGTGGCCGCCCGTGCCCAACCCCGCACCGCCGCCCGTCCCGCCCCCGCGACATCAGCCCGCCTCGACACCTGTCGCGGCGGGCCATCCCCATCCCCCATCCCCCATCCCCCCACCGTTCACCCCGGCCTCTCCCCCAACCACGGCGGCACCGGGGTCCCGTGCGCCTCGTACAGCTCCCGAAGCGTCCCCACCAGCTCGCGAAGGGTGCGCTCGCGGCGGTCCGGCGGGAGGTCGCGCACCAGGGTGCCCAGGGCCACCGCGACGCTATCCGCGGAAAGCTCCGAATGAGACTGGGTGCCTTCGCGGTACCACCACTCCACCAGCTTGCGGCGGGTGTTGGAGTACGGCATCCCGCCCGCGATGAACTTCTCCAGCCCCGAGGGGCTCATCCCGACCTGCCGCGCCACCGCCCGCAACGAGGTCGCGTGCACCCGGATCGCGACGCTTTCCCGCAGGCGGTCGATGCTGGTGGGGAGCGTTTCATCCATGGCGGTTCGCGGTGCGGGTGGACGGAATGGACAGCAGAAACGTATCCGGCGGGCGCGCCCGGCACAAGCCATTTTCAGGTGCGACAGGTGGCGCGTGTGGGGCGCTCCAAAAACACGGTAGACGGACACGCATCAGGCGCGTTAAACTGCGCCGCAAGCCACAACACCTGAACAGAGTGAACGCCATGGATCCAGCGCCCGAAGGCGGCCCCGGAGCGGAGCCTCCGCCAGCCGACCGCGCAGCGACCGCCGCCATCGAGCGAGGACTGCGCGCCGTCCTGCGCTGGGTGGACGAGGGAGCGGCGGGGGTGGACCCGGGCGCTATGGCGGAGTGGGAGCGGGAGCTTCTCCTGGGAAGCTGGGATCCCGGGGCGCGGCTTCCCCTCGCCGTGCTGGCGCGCGAGCTGGCCGAAGCGGACGGGCCGGAGCCCGAGCGCGTGGCGTGGGCGTGCCTGTGCGTGACCGAATGGGCGCTGGAGAGCGGCGCGGTGGCGGCGGGGCTCGCGTTCGCAGAGGCCGCGGCGCGCGCCTGGCCGGACCAGGGACGCTACGCCTGGGCCGCGGGAAGGCTCCTGCGCGCGCACGGCAGGGAGGAGGAGGCCGAGACGTGGCTGCGCCGCGCAGCGCAGCTCGCCGGGCGCGCCGGCGACTGGGAGGGGCAGGCGCGTTCGCTCGTCGAGCTGGTCAGGCCCTGGCAGGAGGGGGCGGCGCGGGATGGGCACGAGGAGGCGGCCCTTTGAGGGGGTGCGAAGGGGCGGCGCGGCGGCGGGCACGGGCGCGATGAATCGCGCTCCTACGGGGAATCGGCCGCGTAGCTCCGGCGGAGCTCCGTCAGCCATTCGGGCGGCGTGGTCCCGCCCCGGCTGCAGTGGCGATGAAGGACCTCCACCAGCTCCGCGGCCGCGGCGTCGCGGCGGGCGACGGGGAGGTGTTTGGTGAGCAGGTCCAGCGCGGCGGCCGCCGTTTCGAAGGTGAGGTCGGTCTGCTGGCGCCCGGCCTCGCGCACGTACCACTCGGCCAGCTTGCGCGCCGTCTTGACGTACGGGTCCGCGCCGTCCAGGAAGCCGCGCAGCCCGGTGGGGCTCATCCCGATGTCGCGGGCCGCCTGGCGGAGCGAGGTCGAGTCGACGAAGAGCCGCGCCGCTTCGCGCAGGGTGTCCAGGGACGCAGCATCCCTCGGGGGCGCGGTCAAGCGCCGGCCCCCGTTTCGGCCGCGCGGTGCGCGGTCCGTCCATTTTCGATTCGGTTACACTGGGTAGACTATCCCCTGCGCGCGCGCTCCACAAGCCCTTAATTGCGGGCCAATGCGGCGCCATCCGTGCGCCGCCCGCCCGCGCCCGCCGCCGGGAGGCGCGGGCGCGCGGGAAAGGCTGTCCCGTAGTGGCGCGCTACTGGGTGGGGCGGGTACCCGCGTGATTGCGCGCGAGCACCAGCAGGTCCTGAAGACGCTCGTCGCGCCGGCTGCCGGCGCTGGGGATGCGCCTGGACGCGAGCGTGTCCGTGCCCGGCTGAAGCGCTTCGCCGTAGAGGAGGTCGCCCGTCTCGGTGACGATATAGCGCCCGATCTCCCCCGACTCGGACTGCAGCTGGATGACGGTGGCGCCGACCAGGCCAAGGACGGAGACGGTAAGACGGTCCCAGCGGTCGGAGTACGGGCGGAACACGGCCAGGGGCACTCCCTGCGTCCCCTCCGGGATGGTGCGCAGCGTGGGGATCAGGTGCTCGTCCATCCCCTGGTCCGCGATCGCCCAGCGCGTGTTCCGCGGGATGGGGACCGTCGCGGTGCGCGCGCCCGAGACCTGCAGCCGGGTGCCGCGACGCTGCACCTGGAGGGCGATGGCGGTGTCCGGGGTCGTCCAGAGCACGGTGTAGCGGCGCGGGAGGTCCTCGTCGAACTCGCTGCGGGCGGTCCCCTGCAGCCCGTCGGCGCGCTCCAGGCCGCTCTCGATGCCTTCGCGCGAGCGGGCGACGGTGTGGGTGAGCAGCACCTTCTCCCCCGCCATGGTGACGGAGGTGTCGCCCAGCGGGAGCGAACGGTGCGCGGGGGCCTGCGCGGCGAGCGCGGCGGGGAGGGCCAGCAGGGCCAGCGCGAGAGGGATACGCATGAGAGGGGGCCTCACGGGGGTTTCGGCTACCGCTTGCGGCGCTTTCGCCGCGCGACGTCCAGCGCCTTGTGTACCCAGGGGCGGAGCCGGTCCGGCTCTTCCAGCAGCTCGGCGGGAAGCTCGTAGTACTGCATCACGTGCGTGTCGTCGCCGAACGGGCGGAACGGGCCCATGCCGGCGGCTTCGAAGTCCGCGCGGTTGGTGTCGTCCACCTTGAGGTACACGGAGTCATCATCCAGCAGCGCAAAGAACAGTCCGCCGGAATATACCCCTACCCCGCCGAACATGCTGCGTGCCGTCACGGGCTCCACGCGCCCGAGCTGCTCAAGCACGTACTCCCGGTACTCCGCGGATACGGGCATCGGTTTTCGGGTGAAGAGCGAATGTGCAAGCCCGCAACAGAAGCCTCACACAGAGACGCAGAGAGAAACTGAAAGGCACAGAGAATACCTTCTGCTTTTCTCTCTGTTTCTCTGTGGCTCTGTGTGAGACCAGCCGTACTTGCTACCGCGCCGCGGGCACGGACCAGTAGAACGCGCGGAGGGTGCGCGGGTCGATGGCGACGTAGCCCCGGTCGCGGGGATCGTCGACGCGGTGGACGCGGATCTGCTTGCTTTGGCCGCTCTGCAGGGTGCGGGGACTGATCGGCCACCATTCGCTCCACCCCGGCGTCGGCAGGGGGATGCGCTTGACCTCCGCCGTGTCGATGCGCGGCATCGCGGCGGCGATCGCTTCCAGAGAGGCGGAATCGGCGGAGAAGCGGACGAAGCGGCGGCCCACCCCGTGTCGCTCGTAGATGTCCGTGGCGGTCGGTGGGAGGAAGGCCGGGACCCACTCGCCCGCGTCGGCGGCGCCGCGTGCGGCCACGGCGGTGGGGTAGCGACGCTCCGGCTCGATGCGGTCGCGACAGGCCCACGGCAGCGTCGCGACGCAGGCGAGGACCACCACTACGGCGATCGTGATCGGGAGGTGATTCCTGCGTCGGGGCTGCGCCTGCTGGTCCATCCGGAGCTGTCGGTGCGGGGAGTCGGTGTGTGTCGCGAAGATAGCCGCGGTGGCGGGGAGGCGCGAGTGGCGGAACGGTAGGGATGAGGGATGAGCGGGACGCGGTTGCAGTTCCCCATCCCCCATCCCTCATCCCCAATCCCTTCGGTGTTCAGCGGCCCAGACGGCCGATCTGGTATTCGCGCGGGGGCTCGGCGCCCATCAGGTTGCGGACGAAGTAGTCCCAGCGGCGGCGCATCATGTAGCCGCTGTCCGCGCCGTAGCCGTGGCGCGCGTTGGGGAAGATGACCAGGTCGAAGTCCTTGTTGGCCTTCACCAGCGCGTCCACCACCAGGTACGTGTTGTACGGCGGCACGTTGTCGTCCATCCCGCCGTGGGCCAGCATCAGCTTGCCACGCAGGTTGGCGGCGTGCGTCTGGGTGGCCTCGTTGGCGTAGTTGTCCGTGGTGCCCGTGCGCACCAGCATGCCGTGGTAGCGCTCGCCCCAGTCGTCCTCGTAGTTGCGGTTGTCGTGGTTGCCGGACTCGGAGATCCCCACCTTGAAGAACTCCGGGTGCCGGAACATGGCCGCAGCCGTCGCGTAGCCGCCGCCCGAGTGGCCCCAGATCCCCGCCCGGTCGATGTCGATGAAGGGGTAGCGCCGCGCCAGCTCGCGCATTCCCGCGATCTGGTCCGGGAGGGTGTTGTCGATCATCCGGCCGTAGTAGGCGTCCGCGAAGGCCTTGCTACGCCCCGGCGTCCCCATCCCGTCGATGGCCACCACCACGAAGCCCAGCTCGGCCAGTGCCTGGTGGTCGCTGCGGGATGGCATGAAGCTGCGCGGCCCCACGCTCCCCACCTGCGGGCCCGGGTAGATGTAGTTGACGATCGGGTACTTCCGGGTCGAGTCCAGGGCGGCCGGCGTGAACATCAGTCCGTAGATGTCCGTCTGGCCGTCGCGCGCCTTCATGCGGATGCGCGTGGGCGGCCGCCAGCCCGTCGCCACCAGGCGCGACACGTCGGCGCGCTCGAGCTGCCGCACCACGCGGCCGTTCATGTCGCGCACCACGGTGACGGGGGGCGTGTCCGGCGTGGAGTACGTGTCCACGATGAAGCGCCCATCCGCTGACATGGAGACGGTGTGGTGCGCGTCTTCGGGGGTGAGGAGCGTCTGCCCGCGGCCGTCGAAGCCGATGCGGTAGAGCTGCTGGAAGTAGGGATCGCGCCCCGCCTCCCTGCCCTGCGCGGTGAAGTAGATGGTGCGGGCGCGCTCGTCCACGCGCACGATGTCCATCACGTTCCCCTCGCCGGTGGTGATGGCGTTCTTGAGGCGGCCCGTGTTCAGGTCGTACAGGTAGAGCCTCGTCCATCCCTCGCGCTGCGACCACCAGATCAGCTCGTTGGTCCCTGGGACGATGCGCCACAGGTTCTCGGTGAACGACGCGTCGCCCACCTGCGTCTGCGAGCGCTCCTCGAACAGGGTGCGCACCTCGCCCGTGCGGGCGTCCGCCACGCGCACCCAGGCCGTCTTGTGGTCGCGCGAGCTGCTGACGAAGGCGACTTTGGAGCCGTCCGGGTACCATTGCAGGTCGCAAACGGTGCCGCCGCTGCACTGCGTGTGGTCGGAGACGGTGGAGCGGTGCTGGTCGGCCGGCATCTGGAAGCGCACCACGCGCGGGCGGGCGGCGTCGGCCACGTTCACCACCACGCGGTGGATGCGGAAGATGACGCTGTCGCCCGGGAGCGGGTACTTCCACGCCTCCAGCCGCGGCTCACCGACGTTGGTGGACACCAGGTACATGTCGCTCACCCCGCGCGCGTCGTGCTGGAAGGTGGCGATCTGCCGCGAGTCGGGCGACCAGGTGAGCACCGGGTCGTCGCCGTGCACCCAGCCGGCGTTGTTGGTGGCGTAGCCGAACTCCTTGCTGCCGTCTGTGGTGAGCTGCGTCTCGCGCCCGCTGGCGAGGTCCTTGACCCACAGGTTGAAGTCGCGGATGAAGGCCGCCATGCGCCCGTCCGGCGACAGGCTGGCGTCGTCGGGCGTGGCGGCGGCGCGCGCGCAGGTGTACGCCTGCAGGTCGCAGGTGAGGCGTCCCCCGCGCACGAACACCGTGGCGCGGCGCCCATCTTCCGTTAGATCGAGCACCACGGGGAGCTGGCCGGCGGGGATCTCGCCCCCCGCCGTCCCCAGCGCCGGCGTCAGCCGCGCGGGGTCGAACAGCGGCTCGCGCGTGCCGCGGGCCGGGTCCACCATGAAGTACCGCGCGCCCTCAGGCGTGTTGGAGCGGTACCAGAAGCGACCGTCCGCCGTCCAGGTGGGCGGCCCGGCCGTCCCGGTCACCAGCGGCGTGGTGTGGGCGGCGAGCCGGCGCTCGGCGCGCGCGTAGTCTTCGGCGGTGAGCTGGCGCGGCTGCTGCGCCGCGGCCGGCACGGCGAGCAGAAGCAGGGCAAGAGCGTGAATGCGCATGTGTCCCGTGTGGCTAGGTACGTTGTGTCGAGCCCCCGTATTCTCGTTCGCGGAGCCCCCGCTGACTACCCCCCATTCCCCATTCCCCAATCCCCATTCCCCGCGGTTCCCCTACTCCGGATTCCGCGGCGGCGCCTGCCCCTTTGCACGCGCACGGGCGACGATGGCGTCCGTCAGCTCGCGGGCGTGCGGACGCAGCCGGTCCTGCGTGATGCGCCGCACCTCGCCCACGAGCTGGCTCTGCACGCGCAGCGACTTCTGGCCGACCGGCGTGCGGTAGAAGGCGGCGAGCTGCCGCGCCTCCGCCTCGGTGTAGGTGCGCGCGTAGGCCCGGATGAAGTCTTCCTTAAGCTCCGGCCAGCGCAGGTAGCGGCGCGCGTGCGCCAGCATCAGGGGCTGGTACTCCGCCAGGGCCGGGTTGCGCGTGGTGGCGGCGCGGATCTCGGCTTCGACGCCGGCCGTCATCTCGCGCTCGGCGCCGAGGGCGGCGAACAGCTCCTCGATGGCCGCGCGGTGCGATGCCGCCACCTGCGCCGCGGCCGGGCGCGCGGCGCAGGCGAGCAGGAGGACGGCCATCCACAGCTGCTTCTTCACCACGGTTCCCCGCAAGGTGCGTGAAAGAGAAAACCCCCGGCGCCGTACCGCAAAGGGGCGCCGGGGGTTCCGTTGGCGTCAGCCGCGGGCGCGCTCCAGCAGGAGCATCATCAGCAGGCCGAGCACCGCCACTCCCTCTTCCTCGGGGGTGAGATCGACCGCCTTTTCGATGCTGAAGACGCCCTGGAGGAAGGCGGGCTGCTTGATCAGCCGCAGCGCCAGCGTCCCGTCCGGCCGGGTGACGTTGTACTTCGGGTTGAAGAAGTAGCCGGTGAAGATCCCGATCACGGGAATCTGGCCGACGAGCCCGTCGATCACCTTCACCCACGCGTTGTCCTCGCGGACGTCGAACACCGTGCCGCCATCGCGGCCGATCTCGTAGTGCAGCTTCCACAGCGAGCGCATCCCCTTCCCCTGCAGGAATCCGATCTCGGTGCCCGCCGCGTCGCGCATGGTGTAGCGGGCCTTGATGTCGATCATCCGGTCCGCCTGCACGGTGTAGAGGAGGTTCTGCTGCGCCTCGTCGCCAAAGATGCTGACCGCCTCCTTCAGCTTCATCAACTTCTGCTTCACGTACAGCTGGAGCTGGCCGTCCGAATCGCGCACGTAGATCTGGGGCGCCAGCGCGATCTTCTTGAATGAGATGCTGAGGGGGAAACGCATTGCCTCTCCGGAGTGGGGGTGGGGATCGCGCCGCGGGGGCGCGCACGTGCAGCGGATTGAAAGTGCGTGCTGGGGCCGCGCCACGCAACGACGGCGCGGCCCCGCTACAGCCCGGTGGGGTAGGTGTCGGGCGCCGCCTCGCGCCGAGGCCAGCCGGCGGGCGGGTCGAGCGGCTCCACGGCGCGCGTCTCGTCCCAGTGCACCACGGCGTCGAACTGGTCGGGGAGGACGGCCTCGAAGTAGTGGCTGATCCGCTCCGTCTGCGGCGCGTAGATCACCCCGATCGCCCGCTCCAGCCGCGGCTCGGCGAGGGCTTCGCGCGCGGCGCCGTCGCGGAGCGGAAGGTAGAAGCTGGGGATGCCGGTGGCGTGGAAGACCGCCTCGTAGCTATCCGGCAGCGACGGGCGGACGCGCTTGTGCTCCACCGGCGCATCCCAGTCCGACGCCGCGGCCACGGTGCCGGTGTGCGTGGTGAAGCCCAGGAGGAAGGCCTCGTCGCCGCGCCGCTCGCGCACGAGCTGGCCCACCGTCCACTCCCCCTCGGCACCCATCTGCGTGGCGCGCGCGTCGCCGATGTGCGAGTTGTGCTCCCAGACGACCGCCTTCGTGGGGCCATCGCCGGCGCGGTCGAAGTGCGCGAGGAGGGCGTCCAGCGTGTCCGCCATGTGGCAGTCGCGCAGGTTCCAAGACGAATCACGCCGCGAGAACATGGAGCGGTAGTACTCTTCCGCGTTCTTGACCAGGCGGGCGTTCTGCTCGGCGTAGAAGAGCTCGTCCTCGGGGACGCCCACGCCGGTGGCGGCACCCAGGCGGCGCATGTCCACCAGCTGCTGCAGGGCGTGGTCCTGGCAGCTCTGCGAGATGCGCATCTGCGCCGTGTAGCCGTACGCCTGCGGGTCCTCGCCGAAGTGCTCGAAGCAGCCGTAGCGGTAGCGCGCGCGCTGCGCGGCCTCGGGATCGGTCTCGTCCAGGTAGCGCAGGACCTCCGATATCGAGGTGTACATCGAGTACAGGTCCAGCCCGTAGAAGCCCACGCGCCGCCGCCCCTCGCCCAGCTCGTCGTTGTACTCGCGCAGCCAGCCCACCAGCGACAGGATCTCTGCGTTGCGCCACATCCAGGTTGGGAAGCGCTGGAAGTCGCCGAGCGCGGCATTGGCGCTGGTGTCCTCGCTCGCGCCGCGGATCCAGCGGTTGACGCGGTAGGCGTCCGGCCAGTCCGCCTCCGCCGCGACCACGGTGAAGCCCTTCTCGGTGATCAGCCGCTGGGTGATGCGGGCGCGCTCGCGGTAGAACTCGTGCGTGCCGTGCGTCGCCTCGCCCAGCAGCACGACGCGCGCGTCGCCGATCTGCTCGAAGAGGGCGTCGTAGTCGTGCGCGTGCCCTTCCAGCGGCTGCGCCTCCGCGCGGACGGCGTCCGCGATGCGCTGCACGTCGTTGCTGCTCATGATAACTCCTCGTATGACTTCACCGACTCGCCCGCCGCGCGGCGGATCCCCTCGGCCAGGAGCGGCGCCAGCGTGACGGTGCGCACCCGCATGCCATCCACGCCGCGCGCGGGGACGGAATCGGTGAGCACGATCTCTTCCACGCCGTGCGCAGCCATGCGCTGGACGGCATCGCCCATCAGCAGCCCGTGCGTGGCGGCCACCACGATCGGCCCGCTGGCCCCCGCGCCGCGCAGCGCCTCCGCGCTTTCCACGATGGTGCCGCCGGTGGAGATCATGTCGTCCACGATGAGGCACGCGCGCCCGCGCACGTCGCCCACGATGTGGGTGACGCGCGTGCGGGTGCCGCTCTCGCGATGCTTGTTGAGGACGGCGAGCGGCAGCCCCAGCCGCTCCGCGAACTCGGACGCCGTCTTCACCCGCCCCGCGTCCGGCGACACCACCGTCGTCCCCTCCGGCAGCCGCCCGCGCAGCGCATCGCACAGCAGCCCGACGGCCGACAGCGTGTCCATGGGGATGCGAAAGAACCCCTCCATCTGCGCCGAGTGGATGTCGACGGTGAGGACCTGGCTGATCCCCGCCGCCTCCATCAGCGCCGCCACGAGGCTGGCGGTGACGGGCTCGCGGCGGCCTTCGCGCTTGTCCGCCCGAGCGTAGCCGAAGTACGGCACCACCGCGATCACCCGCGCGGCTGCGGAGCGGCGGCAGGCGTCCGCGAAGGAGAGGAGCTCCATCAGGTGGTCGTTGACGGGCGGCGCCGTCGCCTGCAGCACGAACACCTCGCGCCGCCTCACCGACCGCCCGAGCCGCACCGAAAGCTCGCCGTCCGGAAAGCGCTCCACCGTGCACGGCGCGAGCGGAATCCCCAGCTCCCGCGCCACGGCCTGGGCCAGCGCGGGGTTGGCGGTGCCGCCGAACAGGATCGCGTCTTCCGTCACCTTGCTCCGGGAAGCGGGTGGGTGGTCGTGCGTCTGGGTGGCGGCGGGAGTGCACGCGGTGTGCCGGGGAAAAGGCCCCCTCCCCCCGGCCCCCTCCCCCGCCTGCGGGGGCGCAGGGCGGGCGAGGGGGAGAACTCCGCGCGGTTCGCGCAGATCCGTAGGGGCGCGATTTATCGCGCCCTCCCTCCTCCGCACCTCGACCGCTGCTCGACACACGCATCTGGTAGGGGCACACCTGCGTGTCTGCCCACCCTTGCCCCGGCCCGACCTCCGGCTTGGCGAACCGATCCCGTAGGGGCCGCCCCACGTGGCTGCCCGTGCCTTCGCCCGCGCCACCGCTTGCCACCCGCGCGGATCCATGCCCACGGCCCTCCCCAAGTTGTTTTTGGGGGAGGGGCAGCGAGGAACGAGCGGGGAGGGGGCCCACCCCCCGCCTACTTCCCCGTGCTCTCCCGCCGCGCGAGCTGCGCGCCCGACCTGCACTCCTCCACGAACGCGGCCTCGGCGGCGGCGCAGGCGCGCTCGCGCTCGGGGAGGGCGGCGTAGAGGGCGGTGGTCTGCTCGCCGATGGCGCGGTAGCAGGTGCGCTTGGCGGCCTCGCCCGGAACGACGCGGCAGAACGCCAGGCCGTCCTTGGGGTCGGACGTGACGTCGATGCGGTTCTTGACGGTGCCGATCACGCACCACGGAACCCGGGCCTCCGGCGCCTGGCCGCAGAGCTCGACGGCGCGGGCGTTGTCGCCGCGCGAATAGGCGGCGGCGTCGCGGCCCAGGCTCACGAAGCAGGCGCGCTGGTGCCGCTCCGGAGCGCGCTCGCACTGCCTTCCGGCCTCCGCGAAGTTGGCGCGGTTGGCGGCGAGGATGGCGGAGGTCTGCATCAGGTAGCACGAGCTGCGGTGCTGCTCCGCCACGATCGTGCAGGGGTAGAGCGGCTCCTCCGGGTCCAGCGCCTTGAACGGCTCGTGCTGCATGGCGCCATGGTCGTGCCCCGCCGCGGCCTGGCCGTGCCCCGCGTGCCCGCCGCTCGCCGGCTGTCCGTGACCTGTGTGCCCGCCCGCGGCGATCTGCGTGGTGGAGGTGTGGTGCGGGCGCGTGGCGTTGACCACGTTCTCCATGAAGGCGCCGCCCCAGCACCCGCTCCGCTCCGCCATGTCCTTGAGGATGTCGCATGCCTCCAGCGCGCGGATCAGGTGATGGCCGTGAATCGCCATCAGCCCGTGCCCCGCCCCGTGCGCGCACTGGAACTGGAGCCAGCGCCCCTGCGGCGACCGATGCTCCGCGCAGAGCGCGTTGAGGCGCTCGGGCGTCACGCCGCCCGCGCCCGCATCCGCGAAGTACGCCTGGATCACCCCATGGTAGCATCCCGACTGGAAGGCCGGCGTGCACTTCACGAACGTCTGGCTCACCGTCGCCGCGTCCGTGTACGCCGCGATGCCGATGCCGTGCGCGTACACGTGCGTGTCGCGCGCCACATCCGCGTCCTGTGCGACGACGCGCTCCAGCGCGGCCATCGCCTTGTCCACCCCGGCCGGCTTGATGGTGGAGATGAGCGCCTCCTCGAAGCACGCCTGCTTGGCCGCACCCGCCCCGCGGCACCCCCTCAGCGCCCACGCCGCGATCGAGTCGGGCGACGAAGTCCGGTCCCACGTCGCGGGCGCAAGCCGAGGTGCCGCGGCCGTGGCGGGCGCGGGGGTGCGCGCCCCGGCACACCCGGCGAGGAGCATCAATGCCGCGGCAAGGGTGGCTGCACGGAAGCGATTGGGTGACATGGCGATCACGGGGTTGAGGTGAGAGAAACCATCACACAGAGGGCACGGAGGGGAGCAGAAAGCCGCAGAGAAGCCCTTTCCGTTCAGCTTTCCGTACCCTCTGTGTCTCTGTGTGAGGCGCTGTTCATCGGATGCCCGCCGGCGCACCGACCAGCGCCTCCAGCTCCGCCGCACGGTGCTCGGCGGTGTGCTCCGCCAGGATGCGCTCCCGCGCCGCGTGCCCGATCGCGCGCCGGTCGTCCTCGTGCGTCCGTGCGACGATGTCCGCCACCTCCGCGGTCGTTTGCGGGAGGAGGATTTCGCGGCCGGGGGTGAAGAACGCCTCGATTCCCGGCCACCTGTCGGAGATCATCGCCGCGCCGCACGCGGCGGCCTCGAAGAGCCGCACCGAAGGCGACCACCCCGCCGCAACCATGTCCGCGCGGGTGGCGTTGAGCTGCCAGGCCGCGCTGCTGTAGAACGCCGGGTGCTGCGCCGGGCCCAGGTGGTGGATGTGGCGCACGTTGGCCGGCCAGCGGATGCCGTCCGGATACTGCGGCCCCGCCACCACGAAGCGCCGCTCCGGCAGGCGCCGCGCCACGTCCACCAGGAAACGGTCGAGCACCGGCTGCCGGTCCGCCGCGTAGGTGCCCATGTACGCCAGGTCGCACGCCAGCGCCGGGTCCACGGGCGTGGGGCGGTAGCGGGCCTCGTCCACGGAGCAGTACAGCGGGCGCGCCTCGCGGGCCCCGAGCTCCCCCTCCAGCACCTCGTGCAGAAAGGGACCGCCCGTGAACGACAGGTAGCGCGTGAAGAGCGGCACCTGATCCGCGCGCAGGTACTCCGCGCCGCCGGTGCGCAGCGCGGCCACGGTCACCGGCGTGTCGATGTCGTAGAAGAAGAGGGGATCGACGCCCGCGCTGGCAAGGGCGTCGATCACCCGCGGCCCCTCGTTGACGTACGAGCCCACGATCACCGCGTCCGCGTCACGAGCCTCCGCGACGGCGTCGGCGGCGACGTCGTCCCAGGTGGGGTAGAGGACGAGGCGGCAGTACGACGGGTCCGGGTGGTCGCGGTTCTCGCCGCCGTACCAGGGCGCGTCCCACTCGTAGAACACCACCTCGTGCCCGCGCGCCGCGAAGGCCCGCAGCAGCGCGCGGTAGGTGGTGGCGTGCCCGTTCCCCCAGCTGGAGGAGATCGACAGGCCGAAGACGACGAGCTTCATGCCGCGCTCCCGACGGGTGCCCTCAGGATGGAGTCCAGCAGTGCCGCGCGCTGGCCGTAGGTGTGCGCTTCGATCGCGCGCCTCCGTGCCGCCTCGCCGATCCGCCGCGCCTCGTCGTCGCCAGTTGAGCGCACCAGCGCCGCCACCTCTTCCGCGCTGGCGGCGACCAGGATCTCGTCGCCCGGCGCAAAGAACTCGTCGATGCCCACCCATGCGTCCGTCACCTGGCACGCGGCGGCGCCGGCTGCCTCGAACATGCGCGTCGCGGGGGAGAAGCCGTTCTGTACCATGCTGTCGCGGTGCACGTTGAGCACCAGGCGCGCGGCCGCGTTCACCTCGTTGTGGCGCGCGGTGGGGACGTGGCCCAGGTACTCGACGTTGGCGGGCATCCCGCGGTCGCCCCACCCCTCGCCGCCCAGGGCGAAGCGCGCCTCCGGGCACAGTGAGGCGGCGCGAAAGAAGAACTCGTTCACGCGCGCCTCGCGGTCCGGCAGGCGGTTCCCCATGAAGAGGAGGTCCCACTTCGGCGCACCGTCGCGCGGCAGGGGGCGGTGCTCCTCTGGGTCCAGGCCGTTGTAGATGGGGGTGCACGCGCGGGCGCCCCACCGCTCGTACTCCGCCACCACCGGCGGTCCCCCGCCGTAGGTGAGGATGTGATCGTAACGCGGAATGTGCGCGCGGAAGGGGTCAGCCGCGTCCGCCGCGATGCGCCCCAGCGTGGCCGGCGCGTCCACGTCCAGAAAGGCCGTCATCACCTCGCCGCCGGCGCGCGCGGCGACGGCTGCCTCCAATTCAGCGTCCCAGACGCCCACTCCGCTACACTTGATCACCCACTCGCTGTCCGCGAACGCGCGCTCCATCAGCTCATCGCGCTCGTCCTCGGTGCGGTAGACGATGACGCGGGCGTAAGACGGGTCCACCGCCAGGTCGCGGTTCTGCTGGCGGCCGTAGGCGTCCGGCTCGCAGAAGGTGATGCGGTGGCCGCGCTCGTGGAGGGCGCGCAGGAGGCCCCGGTAGTACGTCGCCGCGCCGTTCCAGTACGACGATACGAGCGACGATCCGAAGAAGGTCAGATGCATGCGGTTCCGGCGGTTGGGCGAGTTCCGGCGCTGCCCGCGGCGCCGAGTGTTTCCACCACGTGCAGCAGCTCGTCCGCGCGGTGGTCGCAGGTGTGGCGGGCGAGGATCGTCTCCAGCCCGCGCTCCGCCTGCCGGCGCGCCTCGTCCTCGCCGCGCACCAGGCGCAGGAGGGTGGCCTCCATCTCGGCGGGCGTCTCCGCGACGGCGTAGTCGCCGGGGCGGAAGAGACCCTCGGCGTCGCTCCATGGCGCGCAGACGAGCGGGATGCCGCACGCGAGCGCCTCGAAAACGCGGATGGTGGGGATCCCCGCCAGCGCCTCCACGTACGCGCGCCGCGGCACGTGCAGCGTGGCGCGCGCGGAGGAGAATGCTTCCGGCACCTGGAGCGAGGGCGCCCATCCGCGAAACTCCACCCCGGCTTCTCTCAGCTCCTTCAGGGCATACTCCGGGTAGCGGACGCCGTGCGCCGTCCAGCGCAGGTCTCGGTTTCGCGCGGCGGGCGCCAGCCAGAAGTCGCGCAGCTCCTGCGTGCGCTCCTCGTCGCCCCAGTTGCCGATCCAAACCACGTCCTGCGTCTTCGGCACGTCCAGCGGGCGGAAGCGGACGGTGTCGGCGGCCTCGTGCAGCGTCCACGCGCGCTCCACGCCGAAGCGGTCGCGATACACCTCGCGCAGCACGTCGCCGAAGGCCAGCACGCCGTCGAACGCCGCCAGGTCGAAACGGGCAATCGCTTCGGGCTGGCTCCAGGGCCGGTGGTGCGTGTCGTGGAAGAGTACGAGCGCTCCCGCTCGCCGAGCGGCCGCCGGGATGGCGTTGGCGACCTCCGGATCGTTCCACTCGTGCACCAGCACCACGTCCGCTCCGGCGACGGCCTCGTCCAGCGCGGGCGCGGCGGGGTCGTACGAGCGCACCTCGATCTCCGGGTACGCGCGGGCGAACTCCACCACCGGCCCAACGCCGTGGTCTGCCAGGAGGTTCTCCAGCGACCAGGCGCCGCGCGGCTCGTACGAGATCACCGTGTGCCCGCGCCGCGCCAGCGAGCTCATCAGCCCGCGCAGGAAGTGCGCGTTGCCGTGGTTCCAGTCCGAGACGGCGCTGTGTACGAAGAAGACGAATCTCATGGAGCGGCTGCGGTGGCGGCCTGCGCGCGGTCGCGGACGGCGTGGCGCTGCGCGAGCTGCCGGTACAATGCGATGTACTCCTCGGCCATGCGGCCGCTGGTGTAGCGGCGGAGCGCACGCTTGCGCGCACCTTCCGCCAGCCGCGCCACCCGCGCCGGGTCGTCGCGCAGCCCGCGGAGCGCCACGGCCAGCGCCTCCGCGTCTCCGGGCGGCACGAACTCCGCGCACCCGTGCCACAGCTCGCGAAAGGTGCCGATGTCGCTCAGCACCAGCGCGCAGCCGTGCAGCGCGGCCTCCAGCGGCGCCAGCCCGAACGGCTCGTAGCGCGAGGGCGCCACGTACACGGAGGCGCGCCGCATCCACTCGTCCACCTCCGACCGCTCCACGCGGCCGTGCGCACGCAGGTGGCGCGGCTCGTAGCGGTCGCCGTGCGGCGACATCGTCTCGCCCAGCACGTGGACGGCCGGGAAGGCCGCGCCCAGCAGCCCGGCGGCGGCGTCCAGCGTGTCCACTCCCTTGCCGCGGTCCCACAGCCGCCCCACGCTGAGCGCGCAGAACTCGGTGCGCGGCCGCGGATCGTCGCCGGCGGCGAGCTCCACGCCGTTGTAGATGACGCGCGCCCCCCGCACGTCGTAGTGGCGCACGAGGAGGGTGGCCTGGTACTGGGTGGGCGTCACCACCGCGTCCGCGGCGAGGAGCCCTTCGCGCACCCACTCCGCGTACTGCCCCCACTCGTCCATCGGCGCGTCGCCGCCCAGCACGTGCGTCCACCAGGAGAGCACGTCGCTGTGCACCGCCGCCACGACGGGCACGGAGAAGCCGAACGCCGCGTACGCCATCTGGTTGAGGTGCACCACGTCCGCGTTCCACACCTCGGCCAGCCCGCGCAGCCAGCCGGCGGCGGCGCGCACGTCGTCGCCCGCGCCGGGCATCCACTCCAGCTTGTAGGGGCGCGAGGTGACCTGGACGCCCGCGGAGAGGTGCGCCAGCCGCTCGTCGCGCACCTCGCCCAGCGCGGCGACCAGCACGTCGTGCCCCGCCGCGCTCAGCTCGCACGCCAGCGTCACCGTGTGGTCCCACACCCCGCCGAGTGTGTCGGTCGTGAGGAGTATCTTCATCGACCGTAAATGCGGTCGAGCACGGCCGCCACGTCCACCAGCCGCTCGCTGGCCGCATCGAAGCGCTCCCCCGCCGCCAGCCGCCGCGCCCAATCCACTCCCGCGCGCCCGCCCCACTCGTCCGGCGGCGTCGCGAGCGTTTCGCGGGAGGTGCCGTGGAAGAGCTCGGCGGTGAAGTCGAAGAAGGAGCCGTTCACGTTGCGGAGCGCCGCGCCGCCGCCCGTGCCGTAGAAGTCGGCCGCGATCACCGCGTCCTGGCCGGCCGAAAGGCGCCAGGAGCAGGCCAGCCGCACCGCCGTACCGTCCTGGAGCCCGATGGAGGCGACTGCGTAGTCCTCCACCTGCTTCGCCGCGTCCCGCAGCGGCTCGCCGCCCGCGAAGAGCTTCCCATCCACCGAATCGACGGCCGGGAAGCCGAGGGTCCAGAGCGCCAGGTCCACCAGGTGCACCCCCAGATCCATCACGCACCCGCCGCCGGAGAGAGCGGGATCGTAGAACCAGGGCTTGTCCGGGCCGTACGCGTTGTGGAAGGTCAGGTCCACCGCGTACACCCGCCCCAGCTCGCCCCCCTCGATCCGCTCGCGGATGTGGCGCATCCCCTCGGTGAAGCGATACGACAGGTCGACGGAGAGGAGCCGGTCAGCGGACCGCGCCGCATCCACCACGCGCCGCACCTCGTCCGCCGTGCGCCCGAGCGGCTTCTGGCAGAACACCGCGACGCCTGCTTCGAGGGCGCGGATCGACTGCTCGGCGTGCAGCGCGCTCGGCGTGGCGATGACGATCCCATCCAGCCCCATCTCCAGCAGCGCATCGAGTCCGTCCGCCACCTCGGCGTCCGGGGCGGTCTCGCGCGCCGCCGCCGTCATCTCCGGCGACGGATCGGAGACGGCAGCCACCGTGCCGAAGCCGGCGCGCGCGATGGCCTCCATGCGGTGCCGGCCAATCCAGCCGACACCCAGGAATCCCAAGCGGGGAGTGCGTGAGTGCGTAAGTGCGTCAGTGCGTTCTTCGAGCAGCGCGTCGGTCACTGAATATCTCCCAGGATCTACAAAGCACAGGATCTACAAAGCAAGAAAGGCACCCGCGGGGTGAGCCGCGGGTGCCAGGCGGTTACATGGTGACGAGCGCCTTCAGGAATCCGTCCGGGCGGTCGCGGGTGTCGTCCAGGGCGCGGCCCAGCTCGTCCAGCGCGTAGCTGTGCGTGTAGAGCGAGGACGGGTCCAGGCGCCCGCCGGCGACCGCGTCCACGGCGGCGCGGATGCCGTCGAGATAGACCTGCGGGTCGCGCTCGTGGGCGTTGATCACGTCCAGCCCACGCCAGTTCCAGAGCTGCATGTTGACCTGACGCGGCCCGTCCTGGTGATATCCGGCCACCACCAGCCGCCCGCGCTCCTTTGTGATCTCGGCGGCGAGGTCGAGCGGCCACTGCTTGCCGACTGCCTCGATGACACGGTCGGCAAAGGTGCCGCCGGTCAGCTCCTTTACCCGCTCGATGATCCGCCAGTGGTCGTCCATGGGGATCAGCTCGTGCGCGCCCATCTCCTTCGCCACGTCGAGCGAAAAGGGGCGCCGCGAGATGGCGATCACGCGCGCACCCGCGTCCGCCGCCAGGCGCGTGAGGAGCGCGCCCAGGAAGCCGATCCCGACGATGGCCACCGTCTGCCCCGCGCTGATGCCGCTACGGCGGAAGATGTTCATCGCGCACCCCAGCGGCTCGCCGGGGAAGGGCTTGCCGTCGAGCACGGCCGGGAGCGGGACGATGGCGTCGGCGGCGGCCACGTCGTACTCCGCGTACGACTTGTACGAGAGTGCGGCCACCCGGTCGCCCACCCGCACGCCGCTGACGCCGTCGCCAAGCGCATCGACGACGCCCCAGCCTTCGTGGCCCATGGCGCCGGGCTCCAACGGGTACTGCATCCACTCCGCGCCGGCCCAGGGGGTGAGGTTGGAGGCGCACACCCCGCACCCTTCCAGGCGGATGCGCAGCTCGCCCGCGCCCGGCCCGGGGATCGCGGTCTCTTCCATCACGATCTGCCCCGGCCCCTCCAGCCGCGCCGCGCGCATGGTGGAGGTCGCTACTGTATCCGTCATTCGTTTGGATGTATGTGATGGCGGGGGCCTTTACCCCCGCTCGTTACGCTGGCCCCCTCCCCCCGGCCCCCTCCCCCGCCTGCGGGGGCGCAGGGCGGGTGAGGGGGAGAACCCCGCGCGCGCTGCGCAGATCCGGTAGGGGCGCGATTCATCGCGCCCGTGCCCAGCACCGCACCGCCGCCCGTCCATCCGCACCGATCCCGTAGGGGCAGACCTGCGTGTCTGCCCACCCTTCGCCGCACCTCGACCGTTGCCCAACGCACAAATCCCGTACGGGCAGCCCCACGTGGCTGCCCGTGCCCTGGTCCCGTACCGCAGCCCGCCTCCAGAACCCCCAACGCCGCGCCTCCCGAGCCGGCTTCAGCCGCCTTCCCGTGGTTCCAGCCGGGGGATTCATCCCCCGGTGCTCATCCCCCGGTGCTCATCCCCCGGCGATCCGGCGCCGGCCCCTCACCCCCCCGCCTTCACCAGCGCCCCCTCGTCCTCCACCTCCGCGAGGGCGGTGTCGAGCTTGGCTTCGTCCAGCCATGCGACGAGCTTTTCCAGGCCGGCTTTCCACGAAGTCTCCGGGCGCCAGCCGAGGACGCGCTCCAGCTTCCCGGTGTCCGAGACGTAGACGCGCTGGTCGCCGGGGCGCCAGTCGGCCATGGTGACGGGAACTTCGCTGCCGCTGATCTCGTGCAGCCGGTCGATGACCGTGCGCACCGACACCGCGTTGCGCGCGCCGCCGCCGATGTTGAACACCTCGCCCGCCACCGTGCCCATGCGGTCCATCGCGAGCCGCATCGCACGAACCAGGTCGTCGATCCAGAGGATGTCGCGCACCTGCTGGCCATCGCCGTAGATGGTGAGCCCCTCGCCGGCGCGGATGGCGCGGGCGAAATGGGCCACCCACCCCTGATCCTCAGTGCCGAACTGGCGCGTACCGTACACGCAGCTCATGCGGAAGACCACCGTCGGGAGTCCGAAGATGCGGGCGTAGTCGTGCACGTACTGGTCGGCGGCGCCCTTGCTGCACCCGTACGGCGAGTGGAAGTCGAGCGGCTGCTCCTCGGTGACGCCGGTCAGGCCGCCACCGTAGCGGTATCCGCCCTCCCCCAGCTCCACCGGCACCTCCTCCATCCCCCCGTACACCTTGTTGGTGCTGGTGAAGAGGATGGGCGGCGGGTTGAGCATGGTGCGCGCCGCCTCCAGCACGTTGAAGGTGCCGATGATGTTCGTCCGCAGGTCGAGCGCGGGGTCGATCAGCGAGGTGGTGACCGCCACCTGTGCCGCCAGGTGGAAGACCTGCCTGCTCTCGCGAACCAGGGCGCGCATCCGCGCCGCATCCGCCACGTCCACGTTCTCGATGCGCACCCGGTCGCCGTGGGTGGCCTTGAGCCAGGCGGCGTTGAGGCGCACCCCGGCGCGGGAGAAGTTGTCGGCCACGATCACCCGCTCCCCCTCGCGGAGGAGGGCGTCGGCCAGGTTGGAGCCCACGAAGCCGGCGCCGCCGGTGATCAGCACGTACTCGCGCTTACCCCTGTTCATCATCCTCGCCTCCCTCAAAGCGTCAGTCCGCGCGCCGCGAGCTCGGCGGCATGGCTCTCCACCCTGTCCTCGGGCCGCTCCTGCTCCCTCAGCCACCCCACCAGCTCCTCCATCCCCGCCTCGAAGGTCACGCGCGGCTCGTAGCCCAGCACCTCGCGCGCCCGCGTGATGTCCGCATAGCAGTTGCGGATGTCGCCGATCCGGTACTTGCCGGTCACCAGCGGCTCCACCTCCACCCCCAGCACGTTGGCCAGCGTCTCGCCCACGCGCCGCACGGAGACCGCCTCGCCGCTGCCGATGTTGATCGCCCTTCCCACCGCCTCGTCGCGCTCGGCGGCCAGCAGGAGCCCCTGTACGATGTCGTGCACCGACACGAAGTCGCGCCGCTGCTCGCCGTCTTCGAAGATCATGGGCCGCTCGCCGTTCAGCAGCCGCGCGCTGAAGATGGCGGCCACACCCGTGTACGGATTGGAGAGCGCCTGACGGGGCCCGTAGATGTTGAAGAAGCGCAGCGCCACGCTGGGGATGTTGTACGCCGCGCCGATCTGCAGCACCATCCGCTCCTGGTCCGCCTTGGTGAGGGCGTAGATGGAGGTGGGGTCGAGCGGCTTCTCCTCGTCGGTGGGCGCGGGAGAGAGCACGGCCCCGTCGGCGTCCAGCGGCTCCCACTCGCCCGCGCGCAGCCGCTCCAGCGGGCGCACCGGCGACTGCGCGACGGTTCCTTCGGGCCGATGATAACGCCCTTCGCCGTAGATGGACATGGAGGACGCCACAACCACGCGCTCCACCTGCCCGCGGTCGTCCACCAGCTTCTGGAGGAGGTGCGCGGTGCCCAGGGTGTTCGTTGCCGTGTAATCCGCGATCTGGTACATTGACTGCCCCACACCGACCGCCGCGGCAAGGTGATAGACGACCCCCACGCCCTCCAGGGCGCGGCGGACCGCGTCGGCGTCGCGCATGTCGCCCACCATCAGCTCGGCGTCGTCGGGGACCCAGGCGGGGCGCCGCTGTTCCGGTCCGTGGACCTGCGGATCGAGGTTGTCCAGGATGCGCACCCGGTGCCCGCGCTCCAGCAGCGCGTCCACCAGGTGGCTCCCCACGAACCCCGCCCCTCCCGTCACCAACGTCGTCCGACCCGACACTCAACACCTCCGGTAGCGGTGATCACTTCGATCAAGATCTGGAACGAGCCCAACAACCTTTCCCACTGGGACTTCCTGCTGGACCCCGGCTGGGAGATCTACGCCGACCTGGTGCGCCGCACCTCCGCCGGCCTGCGCTCCGCCGGGTGGGACCGTCCCCTGGTGCTGGGCGGGATCTCCCCCATCGATCCCGGCTTCCTGCGCCGCATGCGCGACCTGGGCGCACTGGACGCGGTGGACGTGCTGGCCCTGCACGGCTTTCCCCTGGACTGGAACCTGTGGCCCGTGGAGGAGTGGCCGGCCCGCATCGAGGCGATCCGCGCCGAGTTCGGCAAGCCCGTGTGGGTCACCGAGACCGGCGTCTCCTCCTTCGCCAGCGAGGCCACCGCGGCCTGGGGGCTGCGCCGCATGCGCGCCCTGCTGGCCGGGGAGCGCGTCTTCTGGTACACGCTCCTGGACCTGGCCCCCGTGTACGAGGCCACCACGCGCCACAAGCGTGCGGAGGGAAGCTCGTACTTCCGGCACTTCCACTTCGGCCTCCTGCGCTGGGACGGCACTCCCAAGCGCGCGCTGGACTCGTGGACTCCCGACTTCGGGATCTGCCAGTGGTTCCAGTACAACGACGAGCGCGCGCTCGATCTTGCCGTCCGCTGGTTCGAGCGGCTGGGCGTCCGCCAGGTGCGCACCGGCCTTTCCTGGGCCGAGAGCCACATCCCCGGCCATGAGCGCTGGTTCGACCGCGTGATGAGCGCCCTGGAGCCCTACGACGTCTGCGTCACCCTCTGCTTCACCCCCGGCAGCGTGGGCCTGCGCCCCGACCACACCTCCCCCCCGCGCGACCCCGGCGAGTTCGCCGATTTCGCCGTGCGCATGGCCGAGCGCTACGGCGCCCTCACGGCTCCGGTCGCGCAGCCGTAGCGAACGACGAGCCCTGCCCTCCGTGCCGTACGCGCGGGGGTGCGGGGCTCGACTGCTTCCATGGACGACGAATGCGGCGGCGCGGTGCGGGCGGCGGTGCCTTGGAGGCGGCATCCGCGGTCGCGCACCGAGCGATCGGTGTTCGGGGAGATCATCCGGCCGTGGGGGAGAGGCGGGCGTCGTACTCCCCGGCCCAGCGAGAGAGGCGGCTGTCCACTTCGTCCGCGTAGACGCCGGCCACCAGCCGCTGCGCGAGCCGTACGCCCAGGCGCAGCTCGTGGGTGCGGCGGGCCCGGTCTTCGTCGCCCGCGTCAACTTGTTGTGCTGCTTCCATCTCCAGCGCGAATGCGAGGCGGTCGAGGTCGGTGAAGATGCGGCCGCGCAGCGCCGCGGCCTCGGGGGCCTCATTCGGGGGAGGTGAGCTCAGCATGCGGAGCGGGGTTCGTGGGATTGAGTAAACCGCTCTCCAGGGCCGTCGCTGCGCCATCGGGCCGATAATTGCGTGCCTCACGAGCAAGCGGCGTGCCGTGCAATGTAGAAGAAGAAGAAGATTTGTCCAGGGTGTTTCTTTTGGGGGGCCCTCACCCCCGCTCGTTCCTCGCTGCCCCCTACCTGTTGCTGCACGGATACCTTCGTAGGGGCGCGATTCATCGCGCGCACCCTTCGCCCTTCCTCGACCCTCGCCCAGCGCCCGCGTGGGCCCCGCGTGGCCGCCCGTGCGCTGGGCCTGTGCCGTAACCCGCATCCAGGAGCCAACGCCGCGCTTCTCGAGCCGGCTTCAGCCGCCTTCCCGTCGTCCCAGCCAGGGGCTTCAGCCCCCGGACCCTTCATCCCCCGCCGTCACCCCCCGCCCACCTCCGCCGCCCGCCCCTCCCGGCTCCACTCCGCCCAGTCCCCCGCGAGGTGCCGCACGTCGCTGAACCCGCGCGCCTTGAGAAGCGAGATGGCGACGCCGGCGCGCGCTCCCGACTGGCAGTGCACCACCAGCGGCCGGTCGCGCGGAAGCTCGCCAATGCGCTCCGACAGGCGGCCCAAAGGGAGGTTGCGGCTCCCGGGGATGTGGCCGGCGGCCCACTCGGAGCCGTTGCGCACGTCCACGATCTCCACCGCGCCCGCGGCGCGGAGCTCGTCGGCCTCAGCGGGGTCTGCGTCGGTGAGAGTGGCGGGGTCGTGCTCGGCGGCCCAGGCGTCCACCACGTCCGGCGTCGCGTAGCCGCCCGGGGCGTCCAGCCCGATGGCGGCCAGGTCGTGCACCGCCTCATCCACGCGCGCGTCGTTTACGATCAGGTAGAACGGCCGCTCGTAGGAGAGCACCGAGCCCGCCCAGGTGGCGAAGCTCTTCCCCAGCGGTACGCTGAGCGTGCCGGGGACGTGCCCGCGCGCCCACTCCGCTGCGGGGCGCGTGTCCACGACGGTGGCGCCATCCGCGAGCAGCTCGTGCAGGCGGGCGCCGTCGATGCGCGCTGGGCGACCCATCTCGCCGAGGAGCGGCGGGCCGTCGCGGTTGATCGCCTTCATCCGCGCGAAGTACATCGGCGGCTCCGGCTGCCCGGCGAGCACCTCGGCGGCGAATCCGTCCTCGTCGGCGTGGCGGAAGGCCCAGTTGAAGCGCTTCTCGTATCCGAGCGTGGAGGTGGGGATGGCGCTGAGTGCCTTTCCGCATGCCGAGCCCGCCCCGTGCCCCGGCCAGAGCTGCACGAAGTCCGGCACCTCTTCCGCGAAGCGGCGCAGGGAGCGGAAGAGGGTGCGCGCGCCCGCCTCCATCGTGCCGGCCTGGCTGGCGGCGCGCTCCAGCAGATCCGGGCGCCCCACGTCCCCCACGAAGACGAAGTCGCCGGTCAGCACCCCCATCGGCGCGTCGGCGTTGCCATCGGTCACCACGAACGACAGGTGCTCCGGCGTGTGCCCCGGTGTGTGCATCACCCCGATCCGCACGTTGCCCACCGTGAGCTCGTCGCCGTCGTGCAGGAGGGTGGCATCGAAGCCGTAGCTCCAGTCCGCGCCGCCCTCGCCCGAGAGGAGGAGCTGCGCACCAGTGCGCGCCGCCAGCTCGCGCGCGCCGGATACGAAGTCGGCGTGGATGTGCGTCTCGGTAACGAGGCTGATGCGGACGCGCTCCTCCTCCGCGGCGCGCAGGTACGGCTCCACGTCGCGCGCGGGGTCCACCACCAGCGCCTGGCCGGAGCAGCCGATCATCCAGCTCGCCTGCGCCAGCTTTTCGTCGTAGAAGCGCCTGAGGATCATGGCCGCCTTGCGCGGATGTGGACGCGAGCGGATGCACGCGCGCGACAACGTACAAAGAAGAACCCCGTTCCGCGAGGGGTGCGGAGCGGGGCGTGTTTTCTAGCGCTTCAGAAAGATGGATCCGCCGTGCCTGTCGGGGTCCTTGTACGTCAGCAGGATCGCGAGCGATTCCAGCGCCGCGAACATCGCCACGGCGAAGGCGATGCGGAAGTGCCACTCGCGGAAGTGCCCCGTCGCCAGCATCCCGATCGCCATGGTGTAGGCGAAGAAGACGGTGACCTTGGCCGAGTACAGGTGGAGGTCCACGAACCGCCGGAACCTCACCCACGCCAGGCCGAGCGTAAAGAGCGCGATCGCCGACCACCCCAGCAGCAGTGCCGCGTGGTCCTGGAAGAACGCCGGGCGCAGGAGAAAGAGCCACACCACCGTGGACGTCGCCAGCATGTGGTCGGCGATGGAGTCGGTGCGGCTCCCGATCTCGGAGGTCTGCCCCAGGTGGCGGGCGAGCGGCCCGTCGATCAGGTCGCTGGCGAACGCCGCGGCGAGCCCGTACCCCAGCGCCTGGTCGCGCCCGTCCAGCGCAAGCATCCAGAGCACCGGGATCGCGGCGAGGCGGAGCCCCGTGAGCAGGTTCGCCGGGGTGCTGAGGTAGCCCCGGACCGCGGCGAACCATCCGCCGCCCCCGCGGCGCTGGGAACCGTGCAAGGTGTTGCGCTGGGTTGATGTTGAACGGGGAGCCCCCTCCCCCCGGCCCCCTCCCCCGCCTGCGGGGGCGCAGGGCGGGTGAGGGGGAGAACTCCACGCGCGGTGCACAGATGCGGTAGGGGCAGACCTGCGTGTCTGCCCTCCGATGCCGCGGCTCGACCTCCGGCCTGGCGAACCAATCCCGTGGGGGCGGCCCCGCGTGGCCGCCCGTGCCCGACACCCGCACCGCCGCCCGCCCGACGCGCCGGCCCCAGGTCCCCTCTCCCACGGCGGTTTGTGGGAGAGGGTGGCAGCTGTAAGCTGCCGGGTGAGGGCCCCCTACAACACCGCCGACAGCACCGCCACCGCCGCGACCGCCACCCCGATCCCCGACTTCACCGCCGTGGCCACGAGCCGGCCGAGGAAGGCGCCCCAGCCCACGCGCATGGCGCCGCGCCACTCGGGGTTGCGCCAGTCCTTGGAGTTGGTCATCTCCAGCAGCGCCGCGCCCACGAACGACCCCACGAAGGCGCCGATCACGCTGCCGATGATGGGAACCGGCACGCCCAGGATGGCGCCCGCGATGCCGCCCAGAATGGCGCCCCACGCCGCGCGCTTGCTGCCGCCGTAGCGTTCCGCGTACTTGCCGCCGAGCGCGAACTCCGCGACCTCCGCGAGGACGGCGAGCACCACCACCAGCACCAGCGTGATCACCCCCACCTCGCGGAACCCCGTCGCCCAGGCGAACACACCCAGCGACACCACCTGCAGCCAGATCCCGGGCAGACCGAACGGGATCAGCAGGAGCCCCGCGACCTGCGCCAGCACCAGAAGGGGGACACCCATTCGTTTTCTCCGGAAGGTGATGAAAAGCCTCACACAGAGCCACAGAGGAAACTACAAGAACGGAGGGAGGAACGGGTTGGTTGCAGTTCTCCGTGCCTTTCTTTTTACCTCTGCGGCTCTGTGTGAAACGGCAGTTCGCCTCAGTAGAACGCGGTCGTGGCCCCGCCGCCGCGCCCGGACAGCATGTTCAGCTTCAGCTCGAAGTCGCCCGGGTTGGTGGCGGCGGCCCTGGCGATCGAGTACTCCACCCGGTCCGCCTGGACGAGTTCCATCAGGCACTGGTCGAAGGTCTGCATCCCGTACGTGGTGCGCCCCTCGGCGATGTGCTCGCGGATCTCCTCCACGCGCTCCGGATCGGCGATGCAGTCGCGGATGGTGCCCGTGACGACCATGACCTCGGCCGCCAGGACGCGGCCCTTGCCGTCCTTCGACGGGAGCAGGCGCTGCGAGACCACGGCCTGGAGCGACTCGGCCAGGCGCAGCCGCGCCATCTGCTGCTCCTCCGGGGGGAAGGTGGCGACCAGGCGCGAGATGGTGGAGGCGGCGTCCTTGGTGTGCACGGTGGAGATCACCAGGTGGCCCGTCTCGGCGGCCTTGAGCGCGATGTCGATCGTCTCCGCGTCGCGCATCTCGCCGATCTGGATGACGTCCGGGTCCTGGCGCAGTGCCGCGCGTAGCCCCACGCGAAAGGAGTCCGTGTCGATCCCCACGTCGCGCTGCGTGATGGAGCAGTTGAGGTCCCGGTGAAGGAACTCGATCGGGTTCTCCAGCGTCACCACGTGGCGGCGCATGTGCTGGTTCATGTGGCCGATCATCGCGGCCTGCGTTGAGCTCTTTCCAGAGCCCGTGACGCCCGTCACCAGCACCAGCCCGCGCTCGTTCGCCGTGATCTTTTCAAGGACCGGCGGCAGGCCGAGCCCCTCAAAGGTGGGGATCTCGAAGGGGATCACCCGCATCACGATCATGAAGCTCCCCCGCTGGCGAAGGATGTTCACGCGGAAGCGCCCCACCCCCGGGATCCCCCAGGAGCAGTCGTAGTCGTTCAGCTCGTCGATCTGCGCGCGGTCGCGGTCGCGCGGGATGAGCTGCAGGGCGATGGCGCGCGTCTGCTCGGGCGACAGGCGCTGCTTGGTGAGGGGAACGAGGGCGCCGTGGATGCGGGCGCGGAAGACGTCGCCCGCCTTGATGTGCAGGTCGCTGGCGCCGCGCTGCACGGCCGTGGCGATGATGCGCCCGACCGCCTGCTGGAAGTCGCCGCCGGCAATCGGCTCCACGCCCTGCGCTGGGGTGTCCACGCTCAGTATCCCGCTTGTTTGTCGACGGTGTTCAGGAGCGGGGCGCCCGAGAGGTACCGACGGATGTTTTCCACCACGAGGCCGGTCTGGCGCCGCCAGAAGAGGTGTGAGGCACCCGAAATGTGGGGGGTGAGCAGCGCGTTGGGAAGGGCCCACAGCGGCGACTCGGGCGGGAGCGGCTCGTGCGCGAACACGTCCAGCGCGGCCCCGCGCACCCGCCCGTCGCGGAGCGCATCCGCCAGCGCGTCCTCGTCCACCACGCCCCCGCGCGAGATCAGCACCAGCGTGGCATCCTTGGGCAGCCGCGCCAGCTCCGCCGCGCCGATGCTCCCCTCCGTCTGCTTCGTGCGCGGCACGGTGACCACCAGCACGTCGCTCGCTGCGAGGAGGCGGTCCAGCGAGTCGTCGCCCGTGAGCAGCTCCACGCCATCCGGGCCGTCGCCGGGGCGGCGGCGGGTGGCGACGACGCGCATCCCCAGCGCCACCCCGCGCCGCGCGACCGCTTTGCCGATGCCGCCCAGCCCGTGCACCCCCAGCGTCAGCTCGGTGAGCTCGCGCACGGGGGCGTCGGCGGCCTCCCAGGGGCCCTTGTCCCAGCGATGCTCCGCCTGCAGGCGCACGGCCCAGTCCAGCCCCCGCGCGAAGTAGAGGATGGCGGCGAGCACCGTGTCCGCGATGGGCTCCGCGTGCACGCCCGCGGAGTTGGTGAGCACCACGTCGGAGGCGAGCATCCCCTCGTGCAGCGATCCTCCCACGCCCGCCGCGCCCGAGTGCGCCCAGCGCAGCCCATCGCCCGCCGCCTCCAGCAGCGCGGCGGGGATGCCGTAGCCCAGGTACACCTCGGCGTCCCTGATGGCGTGCAGCGCGGCGGGCGTCGGCTCGCCGCCGTCGCCGCTGGCGTCCACCACGTCGCGCAGCACCACCGTCTCCCAATCTTCCGGAACGGCGGCGCAGATTTCCTCCACCGCCCAATCCGGAATCGACCAGAGCGGGCGGCGGTCGTTGAGGTCCACGACGATGCGGCGCTTCATCCGCGCCCCACGCTGCGCACCTGTGGCTCCATCGCCATCATCCTCACCGCGCGATCGTGCCCGGGAAGCGGCCCGACGGCGCGGATCACCAGGTGGAACAGCTCGCTCTCCTTGTCGATCGATTCGATGCGGGTGCGAAGGCCGAGCCCCTTCAGCTTCTCCTCCACTGTCGCCAGCGACTCCATCGTGGGGTCCACCGCCACGTTGTAGCGCCGGTCCACGCGCCGTTGCAGGAAGGCGCTCTCCAGCCTGCGCAGGGCGAAGAGGGTGATGATGATGAGCGTCGTGGCGCCGATGGCGACGGTGTACTGGTGCGCGCCGATCGCGATCCCCACCGCCGCCACCACCCACAGCGTCGCCGCCGACGTCAGACCGATGATCCGCCCGCGCGACTGCAGGATCGTCCCCGCGCCGATGAAGCCGATGCCGGAGACGATCTGCGCGGCCAGGCGTCCCGGGTCGCCGCGCACCCCTCCCCCGGCCAGCATGGTAATGAGCACCGAAATCTCGGTGATAAGCGCCGCGCCCACGCAGATGAGGATGTTGGTGCGCAGCCCCGCGGGCTTGCCGGAAGCCTCGCGCTCCACGCCGACCGCGCCGCCCAGCACGCACGCAAGCACGAGCCGCCCCAGCGTGTCCAGGTGCAGCGCCGCCACCACCGCGGCCGGTATGCCGATGCGAAGGAGGAATTCGTCCATGGATTCAGGTGGGGGATGGGGGCTGGTTCGCGGGAGATAGGAGGCCTGTCGACATCGCCGGAGCGCAGACATAGCACGCCCACCTCCTGAACGGAGCACCGCCCGATCCGTGCCTCCGCGCCGAGATCAGGTGCGGAGTGAAGGAAGTGATCCATGCCGCCCACTCCCCCACTGGACCATGTTCCTCGGTCAGGCGGGGGCCGTACAGGCTGCTGCGCGGGGGCCGTTTGGACGCGGGTGGCGTCGGTCGGCTCCTTCACTTCGCGTCCGGCAACCGTGTGGAGGCAAATACAGCGTAGCGCTCCGTTCAGGAAGTCGGCGCAGATGATCTATCGGCAGCGCGGGCGGGAAAGCGGCATCACGACAATCCGAGCACGTCGCGCATGGTGTAGCGGCCGGCGGGCTTGCCGGCGAGCCAGCGGGCGGCCCGCAGCGCGCCTTCCGCGAACAGCGCGCGGTCGCGGGCTACGTGGCCCAGCTCCACCTGCTCGCGCTCTCCGATCAGCATCACGCGGTGCTCGCCCACGATGTCGCCGCCGCGCACCGAGTGGAAGCCGATCTCGCCGCGCGGGCGCTCCCCCGAAATGCCACTGCGCCCGTCCGCGCGCACGTCCGCGAGCGATACGCCGCGCCCGCGGGCGAGCGCTTCGCCAAGCGCCAGCGCGGTCCCACTGGGCGCGTCGGCCTTGCGGCGGTGGTGCGCCTCCACGACCTCGGCGTCGTAGCCGTCGCCCAGGACGGCGGCGGCGCGCTCGGCAAGGGCCAGGAGGAGGTTGACGCCGATACTGAAATTGGCCGCGGGGAGGACGGCCGTGCGGCGCGCGGCCTCGTCCAGCGTGCGCTCGCCATCGTCGCCCAGCCCGGTGGTCCCCACGACGAGCGCCTTCCCGGCCAGCGCATCCCCCTGCCCTTCCAGCAGGCGGCCGAAAAGCTCCGGCGAGGAGAAGTCGATCACCACGTCGGCCTCCCGGATCCAGGCGCCGGCGGTCTCCGGCGTCTCCACGATGGGGCATCCCACGTCGCACCCGCGCTCGGGGATGCGCCCGATCCCGCCGACCAGCTCGATGCCGTCGTCCACGCGGATCAGCTCGGCCAGGACGGTGCCCATCCGCCCGGTGACGCCGCTGAGCACCACGCGCAGCGCCGCCACCTCAGCGCTCCCCCAGCCCCAGGTTGCGCATCGCCTCCACCAGCTCCGCGCGGGCCGCGTCCGCGAGCGGGACGAGCGGGAGCCGTGGCGCGCCCACCGCGAAGCCCAGCATCTCCACCGCGGCCTTGATGGGGATGGGATTCGCTTCCCGGAAGATGGCCGCGATCAGGGGCAGGTAGCGGAGCTGGAGGTCGCGCGCCTCGGCGGCTTCGCCCTCCAGGAAGGCGTGCGCCATCCGCGCCGTGTCGCGCGGCGCGACGTTGGCGAGCACGGAGATGACGCCCACGCCGCCCAGCGACATCAGCGGGACGATCTGGTCGTCGTTGCCGCTGTATACGGCCACGCGGTCCGTCAGGCGGCGGCACACCTCCGCCACCTGCGAGATGTCACCGCTCGCCTCCTTGATGCCGACGATGCGCTCGTCCTCCGCGAGGATCTCCATCGTCTCGGGGAGGATGTTGCAGGCGGTGCGACCGGGGACGTTGTACGCGATGGCGGGGAGGCCGCCCGCGTCCATCACGTGGCGGAAGTGCGCGACGATCCCGCGCTGCGGCGGCTTGCTGTAGGGCGGCGGCGCGATCAGGAGGGCATCGGCGCCGGCCTCGCGTGCCCCGCGCGCCAGCCCGGCCACCGCGGCCGTGTCGCTCCCCCCCGCCCCAGCGATCACGGGAACGCGCTTCGCCGCCTCATCCACCACGATCTCCACCGCGCGGCGCTGCTCGGCGGCGGACATGGCGGGGGCCTCGCCGGTGCTCCCGTTGACGATCAAGGCGTCCGTCCCCTCGCCGAGCTGGAAGCGGACCAGCTCGCGGAGGACGGCCTCGTTGACGCCGCGGTCGTCGAACGGGTTGACGAGCGCCACGCCGGAGCCCACGAAGAGGGCGCCGGCGGGCCGGGTTGCGTCGGGCATCCGCCTAGAGCCGGTTGAGGTCCAGGATGTCGCCGGGGAGGACGTCGCCCTCGGGATCGTCCGGGTCCAGGTCGCGCTCGGTGGAGTCGCGGAAGTCGTCCGCCGCCTCGTCGCCGATGGGCGTGTGGAAGGAGCGGAAGACGGAGGCGCCGCACTTCTCGCACGTCATGCCGGGGAGCGGCTGCTCGTCCTCGAAGAAGTAGTCCTTGCCGCAGTTCTCGCACACCAGCGTCAGCACCTCGGTCGCCGGCTCGCGCCCGCGCGGCGGCTCGCCGGCCGGGTTGGCGCGCAGGTTCTCGGTGGCGTGCTTGGCCCCCGCGATCGTCGCGTCGTCCGACGTGTACGCCTCGGCCTGGTGCAGGTGCTGGTTGGGATCTCGATTCTCGTCTTGCATGCGCTTCCTTCCGGCTCTCGGGTGTGCCGCGGCCGGTGCCGCGGGGCAGAAGGGCGCGGGGTGCACAAGGCGGACCAGCGGGACGGCGGGGAATGGGGAATGGGGAATGGGGAATGGGGAATGGGGAATAGGGAATGGGGAATAGGGAATGGGGAATGGCAGGAGACAGGGAATAGCCAGGCCGACGATTCCGGGCGAGTGAACTCGCTGCAACAAAAGCACAAAGTCCGCCTGCGCGGACTCGGGGTCTGATACCGCGCTTCTCGAGCCCACTTCAGTGGGCTTCCCGTGGTTCCAGCCGGGGGCTTCAGCCCCCGGCGCCTGGGTTCACCCCCGCCCCCCTACCGCAACCCCACCGCCGCCCTCACCCGCTCCATCGTGGCGTCAGCGATGTCGCGGGCGCGGCGGGCGCCGTGCTCCAGCACCTCGTCCACGTATCCGGGGCGCGCCAGGATCTCGGCGCGGCGCGCGCGCATGGGGGCGAAGTACTCCCACAGCGCTTCGAAGAGACGCTTCTTGAAGTCGCCGTAGCCGATGCCGCCGGCGCGGAAGTCGTCCTCCATCCGTGCCACCTGCTCGGGCGAGGCGACGAGGCGGTAGAGCGCGAGGATGTTGGAGCCCTCGATCAGCTTCGGCTCCTCCAGCGGCGTGGAGTCGGTGACGATGCTCATCACCCGCTTCCGCAGCGGCTTCTCGTCTTGGAAGATGTCCAGCGCGTTGCCGTAGCTCTTGCTCATCTTACGGCCGTCGAGCCCCGGCACGACCGCCACGTTCTCGCTGATCTCAGGCGCGGGGAGCTTGAGCGTGTCGCCGTACACCGCGTTGAACTTCACGGCGATGTCGCGCGTCATTTCCAGGTGCTGCTTCTGGTCCTTGCCCACGGGGACGACGTCGGCGTCGTAGAGGAGGATGTCGGCGGCCTGGAGGACGGGGTAGGTGAAGAGGCCCGCATAGGCCGCGATCCCCTGCTCCACCTTGTCCTTGTACGACACCGCCAGCTCCAGCATCCGCATGGGGGTGAGCGTGCTGAGGATCCACATCAGCTCGGAGTGGGCGGGGACGTCGGACTGGCGCCAGTAGACGGTGCGCTCCGGGTCCAGCCCGCACGCCAGGAAGTCGACCGTGGCCTCGCGCACGTTGGCGCGAAGGGCGCCGGGGTCGCGCAGCGAGGTGAGGGCGTGCAGGTCGGCCAGGAAGACGAACACCTCGCCGTCGCCCTGCCGGTCCAGGATCGGGCGCATCGCCCCGAAATAGTTGCCGATGTGGAGGGTGCCGGAAGGCTGGATCCCCGTCAGGATGCGCTTCATCAGGTCAGGTGCCGGTGCGTTGCGGGCGGACGTGGCGGGCCGGCGGCGTGCTTACTGGCAGCACATCGGCCCGTGGGCGTAACTTAGCCCCCGCCGACGATCGCTGACAAGCCGAATCCCCACGCCGCGCCGCCATGACCGATCCGCTCCAGGGCCTCCGCGCCGAGCCCGACCCGCGCGACCCCCGCGCGCCAGCGCTCCTCCATCCGCGCGGCGACGCGGATTCCATCGGCGGCCGCGTGGTGCTCCTGGGGATTCCGTACGATGGCGGCATCCCATCGCGCCCGGGCGCCCGCTTCGGCCCGCGCGCCATCCGCGACGCGCTCTCCTCGTTCGGCACCTGGGATGGCGAGCGCGAGGTGCCTCCCGCGCTGGACCTGGGCGACCTGTCGCTTCCCTCGATGAACGGCGCGGCCGCGCATGCCCGCATCGAGGACGCCGCGCGGCGCGTGTTCGAGGCTGGCGCGCGCCCCATCTTCCTGGGCGGCGACCACGGGATCACGGGCTCGCTGATCCGCGGCCTCGCCGCCGCGCGCCCGCACACGAAGCTCGCCCTCGCCACGGTGGACGCCCACCTGGACGTGCGCGAGTACGACGACCAGGCCTCGCTCTCCAGCGGCACCCCCTTTCGCCGCGCGCTGGAGACGCCGGTGCTGAAGGGCGCGCGCGTGGCGATGCTGGGGCTGCGCCGCTTCGCCAACTCGCGCTTCTACCTGGAGTGGGCGGCGTCCAGCGGCATCCACCTGGCGAGCGTCGACGAGGTGGCCGCGCAGTCCCCGGAGCGCGCCGCCCGCACCGCCCTGGACCGCATCACCGCGGACGCCGACGCGCTCTACCTGAGCATCGACATGGACGCCGCGGACGCCTCCGCGGCCCCGGGCGTGAGCGCCCCCGGCATCGGCGGCCTCTCCGCGCGCGAGATGATCGCGCTGGTCCGCGCCCTCGCCGCCGACCCGCGCCTCGCCGCCGCCGACATCATGGAGACCTCCCCGCCGTACGACCAGGACGGCCGCACCGCGAAGCTCGCCGCGCGCCTCCTGCTGGAGCTGATGGCGGCGATGGGGTGAGGGCAAACGTCCCCTCCCCCCGGCCCCCTCCCCCGCCTGCGGGGGCGCAGGGCGGGCGAGGGGGAGAACTCCGTCAGGCGCGCCCAGATCCGGTAGGGGCGCGATTCATCGCGCCCGTGCCCGGCGCCGCTCCGCCGCCCCGTGCGGCACACCGATCCCGCGTAGGGGCCGCCCCACGTGGCTGCCCGTGCCTTCCCCCACGACGCACCACGCCGCCCCGGACCTGCCCCATTCCCCATTCCCCATTCCCCATTCCCCAAATGCAATCGCCCCCGGCACGCGTGTGCCGGGGGCGATGCTGCTCCGTCGTGCGGGACCGTGCTTACTGCGGGCGCGTGCCGTACTCGCGGAGGATCTGCTGGCGGTACTGCTCGCTCGCGAAGATGGCGACCTCGACGCGGCGGTTCTGCTGCATCCCGGCGTCGGTCTCGTTGGAGGCGACCGGCTCCGACTCACCCCGGCCCTCGGTGCGGATGCGCGAGGCGGCGATCCCGCGGGAGATCAGGAAGTTGGCCGCCGACTGCGAGCGGTTCTGCGACAGCTGCATGTTGTACTGGTCCGTCCCGCGGGCGTCCGTGTGCCCCACGATCAGCACCGTGGTCTCCGGGTAGCGCTGCAGGCTGCTCGCGAGCTGCGCCAGATTGTTCTGCCCGGCCGCAAGGATCTGCGTGCTGTTGGTGGGGAAGAGGATCCCCGACGCAAAGGTCACCGCGATCCCCTCGCCTACGCGCTGCACCTCGGCGTCGGGAAGGCTCTGCTCCAGCTCCTGGCTCTGGCGGTCCATCTGGCGCCCGATCACCGCGCCGGCCGCGCCGCCCAGCACCGCGCCCAGGATGGCGCCACGCGCCGTGCTCCCGGTCTGCTTGCCGATCACCGCTCCGATGGCGCCACCCGTACCGGCGCCGATCACGGCGCCCTGCTCCGTCCTGTTCAGCGAAGCGCACCCGGTCACACCCGTCATCCCCAGGGTGCTGACGCAGGCAAGCACGGTCAGCTTGCGTGAAAACGTAGTCATTCGTCGCCTCTGGCTGTGGTTCTCCGGAAACTGTCGCCCCATGGGCCAGTTGTGCCCATCCTCTTTGCAAGCACCGGGCCCGCCGCTCGCATTGCCCCCGCGGACGCCCCGCGATCCTTGAAATCCGCCCAAACCCTTGCGAATACAGCTGTTTCCGGTGAGTTCCACGTGCCGGATGCCCAAACCTCCACCAGCGCCCCTGTCCTCGTTGGAGTACAATTCGTCCGCACGGGCAAGTACATGGCGCATCTACAGTTACGTTCATCGATCAACTCACATGGGCTTCACCGCCGTTTTCAGGCCGCGCGTGGTCCGATGCTTGCCTTGCCTGAGCGCCGGAAACCGCGCTCCCGGCACCCCACACCCCCAGAGCACTGCTTGACCACCGCCACTACCGGCATCGCGCGTGACGAGCTCCTCGCCACGCTTCGCAAGAACTTTGGGCTCAACGAGTTCCGCCCGGGTCAGGAGGAAGTGATCCGCGGCGTTCTGGAAGGGCGCGACACGCTGGTGGTGATGCCCACCGGCGCGGGAAAGTCGCTCCTGTACCAGCTTCCGGCGCTCCTGCTGCCCGGCCTGACCGTGGTGGTGAGCCCGCTGATCGCGCTGATGAAGGACCAGACGGACAAGCTGGACGAACTGGGCGTAGACGCCTGGACCATCAACTCGTCGCAGACGGCCCGCCAGCAGCGCCAGGCGGAGGAGGCCGTGGAGGGCGGAGGCGGCAAGATCCTCTACATCACCCCCGAGCGCTTCCGCGACCGCGCCTTCTTCGAGGTGCTGCTGGACCGCGAGGTGTCGCTCTTCGTGGTGGACGAGGCGCACTGCGTGTCGCAGTGGGGGCACGACTTCAGGCCCGACTACATGATGCTGGGCGCCGTGGCCGAGCGGCTGGGCCGCCCGCCGATCCTTGCGCTCACCGCCACCGCGTCGCCCGAGGTGCGCGACGACATCACCCGCCAGATGCGGATGCGCACGCCGGTGGAGCACATCGCCGACCTGGTGCGCTCCAACCTCACGCTGGAAGTGGTCCCCACCGTCAACGACTCCGAAAAGGATGCCGCCCTGGAGCGCTACCTGCGCACGGCTAGTGGCACGGGGATCGTGTACGTGGCGACCATCAAGGAGGCGGAGCGGCTGTACGAGGAGTTCGGGAAACGTCATGAGCTGGCGCTGTACCACGGCAAGCTCGCGTCGGCGGAGCGGCACGAGGCGCAGGACCGGTTCATGGCCGGTGCGGTGCGCGCCGTGATCGCCACCAACGCCTTCGGGCTGGGGATCGACAAGCCGGACATCCGCTTCGTGATCCACTACCACTTCCCGGGCTCCATCGAGTCGTACTACCAGGAGGCGGGGCGCGCCGGGCGTGACGGGCTGCCGTCGCGCTGCACCATCTTCTACCGCGTGGAAGACAGCGCCGTGCAGGGCTACTTCCTGGGCGGCAAGTATCCGGACCTGGAGGAAGCGGTCGCCGTGGCGCGCATCATCAACTCCGCGCCCAAAGAAGAAAAGAGGCCGCTGGACGAGCTGGCCGAGATGGCGAACGTGGCGCGGCGCAAGGCGCGCATCGTCCTAACACTCCTCAAGCGCCACGGGATGGTGCGCGAGCACCGGGGCGGCGTGTGGGAGCGCATGGCGGACGACGTGACCGCCGCCGACCTGAGCCGCGAGCTGGTGGACTACGAGCAGCGCCGCGCCCGCGACCGCGAGAAGCTGGACGAGATGGTGCGCTACTGCCGCACCGCGCGCTGCCGCACCCGCATGATCCTGGAGTACTTCGGCGAGAAACCGGGCGAGGACTTCGTCTGCGGCCACTGCGACAACGACCTCCACCCCCGCACCGACTCCGCCGAGCGGGAGTCCGGCCCGGCGCCCGCCATCGCCTCGCCCGCCGCGCCTCCGCCCGCCGGCCTCGCCCCCGGCGACGAAGTGACGCACGGCACATTCGGCGAGGGCCTCGTGCTGGCCATCACTCAGGATCGCGCCGAGGTCGACTTCTTCGGCCACGGCACCCGCACCGTGAAGACCGAGTTCCTGAGCCGCATCGACTGAAAAACTGCAGGGCTCGCACAGCGGATGGAGGCACAGAGAGGAAGCTCCTCTGTGCCTCCGTTTCTATGGTCCTCCCATGGGTATGGACATCTCGATCCTCGGCGGGCTGTTCAGCTCCTCCGTGCTCGGCGGGCGCGCAAGCCAGGCGGGGACCCGGTCCCATTGCTCGGGAGTGAGCTGCTCGCGCGTGCGCTCGATGACGCTTGCGGCGAGCCTACCCGCCCGCGCGGTTGCTTCCTGGAGTCGCGCGCTGCGCAACGCCGTGAACGGACCCTTCTCCGTATATACGTCGGTGAGCGAGTCCACCGCGAAGGCGATGGCGGGCGCGATGGAATCGGCCAGCGCGCGCAGCCGGGCGCGCTGCATGGGGGTGAGCGCCAGTGCGGCGGTGTCGCCGGCGCTCAGGTTGAGGAGGATCGCGGGGACGTTGCGGACGCGCCGCGCGAGGTCCGCGCGAATGGACTCGCGCGCGCGCCCGGAGCCCAGCTCGATGGCCTGCATGAGCGGCTGGTAGCGCGGGTCCGCGCCGAGGGTGATCCGAGCCTGCAGCGCGACGCGGAACGGGAGGCGCAGCGTGCCGCCACCCAGCGGCCTGCCAAAATTCGGATTCACGCCGTAGTCGAACGCCCGGCGCTCCCGGTTGAATCCGCGCACCTCGAGGAGGGTGGCGTCTGGGAACGAGTACTGCCCCCAACCGTGGAGCCGGTCGGGGCCGTGCAGCAGGTAATCCAGCCCGGCCGTCACGTTGGTCGCGGTCAGCGTGAGCGTCGCTCGCCGCGTGTTCACGTTCCCCCGCGCCAGGAGCTCGGCGCGCAGGTCGAGCGTTGGCGACCAGGGCGTGTGGCATGAGCCGGCCTCCGCGACGCGCCCCGCCTGGTCGCGCAGGCACCGCCGCACACCGGCGGGTGCGTCGTCCACCAGCCGCTCGATCGCGGCGGCGACCTCCAGATCGGTGGTGAACGCTGGGTCGAAGACGAAGGCCCGGTCGTTGCCATACCCGTCGCCGTTCACGTCTCCGCTCACCAGCGGCGTGAACGGGAGCCCGGAGGCGAGCCGGCCGACCGCGCTGAGGCGCAGGCGCCGCGTCAGCCGGGTGCTGAGAATGCCCTGGACAAGGTGCCGGGGCGCGAAAGACGCGTTGGTCCACTCCATGTGCGTGGGATCGCCGGCCGTGCTCGCGGGAGCGGCGCCGGGCGCCGGTATGCCACCCGCGAGCGTCCGGGAGTGCGTCATGGTGTAAGCAAGGCTCAGCTGACCGCGCGGCAGCAGCGCGCTCACCGTTCCCGTAAGCTGCCCGGTCCGCGACTCACCGCGGGAGCCGAGCTCCAGAACCGGGCCGAGAGGCGGTATGGCGCGTGATCCGCCCGGCGCGATCCCGCCCGTCGCCAGATCGATCTCCTCAGGTGCCACGTAGACCGGGCGCCCTCCCTCCTGCTGGAGTACGAAGGCGGACGTGCCGTTCAGGTTGCGGTCTGTGGCGCTGGGCAGGTGCGTACCGCGCACCAGGAGCGCGTCCACTCCCACCCCTACCCGGCGGCTGACCTTTCCGCTCGCGCCCAGCGACAGCCGCCAGGTGCGGGGCGCGCCGAACTCCGGGTTGAACAGGGTTGTCCGGGGCGCGGTGCTGGCGAAGATGGAGCCCCCGTTGGCGCATGCGGAGGGGATCGCGCTGGAGTCCGCCCCGTAGCGTTCCCACTCCGGGGTGGGAGCGGCGGCGCCGATGCAGACGAGGTTCGCCTCTCCCGCTCCCGTGTGGCTCCAGAGCGCCGCTAGCGGCGCCAGCGGGGGCACCCCGCCGAAGCCGCCCGCTCCGCCCGCGATGGTCCAGGCACCCCGGCCGGGCACGTCATAGCGAAGCCCCAGGCGCGGCGTGAGCATCAGCTCCGCCGGCGGTTGGCCACGCCCTCCGCCGACGAGCGAATCCACGGCCGGGGCCAGGGCAGGGCGCTGGCGGTACCGGGTTCCCTCCAGCCGCAGCCCGTACACCAGGCCCAGCCGCTCAGACGGCTTCCAGCTGTCACCCACGTAGAGCGCGCCGTAGCGGCGCATCGCCTCCGCAGGCTCCCGCGCGAGGATGCGAGTGAAGGCGGAAGGACGCCCGTTCTCAAGGTCGCCGAGGCTGTTGAAGGCGAAGCTGCCGGCCGGGGCCGACGCCGCCCCCCCCGTCGCGCGCTCTTCCTGGATGAGCAGCCCGGCCTTCACGAGGTGTCCGCCCGCCGCCTCTATCTTCAGCTCGTTGGCCACCTCCCGCAGGGAGTGCTCCTCCCGCCTGGCGAACGGCGCTCCGCCGAACCCGAGCACCGAGGCCCCTGTCATACCGTCCGGGAGGGTCGAGAGCACGCGTACCGTACCGGAGGGCGTGCGAGCATCCGCCCCCGCGCCGGAATGCCCGGCCGAAGCGTAGGCCCGCAGCTCGTTGGCCCATCGTCCCCGCCCGGCGGTGTGCTGCAGGAGGAGCCCACCATCCCGCACCCGCTGGTCCGCTCCCTCGCCGCCGAGGCGGAGGGGTGAGGAGCCGAACCCGGACCCGTCGAACCCGCGCCAGTCCAGGCGTGCCGTCAGCGACTGGTGCTCGGACAACGTGTAGTCTACCCGTGCGAGCGCCGACGCGAAGGCACGCGAGCCCGACCGCTGGGGTCCCTCCTCCGCCGCCGCTCCCACGCGCTGGGCGATCTCGACCAGACGCCGCACCGAGTCGGGCGCAACGCCCAGCCGGCGCAGCGCCGTGGAATCCAGCAGCTCGAGCCCGGTGCTCGTGGCACTGCCATGCGACAGGTCCAGTGCTCCGTACACGAAGAGGCGGTCCCGTACCAGGGCCCCGCCACCCCCGCCGTTCAGGCGCACCTGTCGACCGGTCCGGCCCGCGAGCCCCTCTGGCGCGACCCCGTATCGCAGCGCCGGGTCATCCACGTAGCTGCTGAGCGAGCCGCCCCACAGGTTGGTTCCGCTAATGGTGGTCGCCGCGATCTGCCCACCCGAGAACTGCCCTCGCGCCACGTCGTAGCTGCTGGTGAACACGCCTACGCTGCGGACCCCTTCGGAAGGGAGGCTGCCGCCGCCGTAGGTCGCCCCGTCCACCGTGGCCCCATTCTGCTCCGGCGACTGGCCGGCGATGGAGAGCTCTGACCCCTCCCCGCCGACGCGCACCACGCCCGGCTCGAGGGCCGCGACGTCTGCGAAGCTCCCGGGGTCCACCGGGAAGCCCTCACTGCTCAGGGAGCTCCAGCGCGCCGCACGTTCCGCGGCCGTCGGCGTCTCCCGGCCGGGCCTCGGCACGCGCGATCGCAGCGTGTCCAGCACCAGCGCACGGGGACTGAGGCGGAGGTCGCGGTCAATGCGCGTGGCGCCGGGGCCGCGCTCCACCGCCACGCTGAACGGCAGGTAGCCGAAGGCGGTCGCGCTCACCACGTAGGATCCGGACCCGCCCGGCACCACGAACCGGTACCATCCCCCTCTGTCGGTCAGCACCGCCTGCTCGCGCGCGCCCGCCTCCTGCGTGAGACGCACGGTGGCGCCTGCAATCGGAGCGTTGCCGGCCGCGATCACGCGCCCGGCCACGGTGTCGGCGGCAGCACGCTCCTGCGCCATCGCGGGCGTGGCCAGCACGGCGAGCACGCCCAGCATGGCGCCGGCGAGCCGCAGGGGCGCCGCGCGGATGGGGAAGACTCTCAAAGCATCGGGCGGTTCATGACCCGGCTACCGCGCTCGACCGCATCGCGCGTCCGACATACGCCTCCAGCGAGTCCATGGAGGGGGCGCCCACCACGCGCAGTCCGTTGATGAGCATCGTGGGAGTGGCGTTGACGTAGAGCTTACGGGCTGCCAGGGTGTCGCGCGCCAGCGCGGCCACTGGGCCGGTCGCGCCGGCGCATTCCCTGAACTTCGGCAGGCTGCCTACTCCCGCGGCCTCCGCGTAGCGTTCCCAGGGAACGATGCCGATAGAATCGGGCGGGGCCGCGAACAGCGCGTCGTGGAACGGCTCAAATCGTCCCTGCTCGCCCGCGCATTCGCTCGCCCGCGCGGCCGCGACCGCGTGCGGGTGGCCCGCGACCGGAAAGTGCCGGTAGACCACCGCCACCTCGGCGGGTCGCGCGCTCCTCAGCTTCTGGAGCCGCTCCATAAGCACCGCGCAGTACGGACACTGGAAGTCGGAAAAGACGACGATCATCACCGGGGCCTTTGCGGGTCCCATCCGGTGTCCGCTCTGTGCGAAGCTGCGCCACGATGGGATCTGCATGGGTGCGGAAGACGCCGCGCGCGGGGCCGAAAGCTCCCGGCGCACCACGAGCGCCGTCACAACGAGCGCGCACCCCGTGAGGATGGCGACCGCCACATTCAGGAGGCGTTCCGTTTTCACGGACGTGCGCCGTTTGTGGCGGGACGGGTAACCGCCACTAGCGCCACTTCCCGCTCCGCGTCGCCGCGGCGGATGCGCAGTGAGTACCGCCCCCCCGGACGCATGCGGAGCGCGCCTTCTTCCCGAGCATCACGCCCGTCTACCTCGAGGATCACGTCGCCTGATGCAAGTCCGACCTTCTGCGCCGGCGAGCCGGGATGGACCGCGTCGATCACCGGGTAATCCGAGGTCGCCCGGCCCGGAGTCATCGTCATCGCGAAGCGGATCGAGAAGCCGGTGTAGCCACGCTCGGCCACGGCAGGTCCCCCGAGGCCGGTAGGCGCGGGCGCGGCTCCAGCCGGGTTCTGCGCGGCTGCACACCCGCTGCACAGGAGCAGCGCCGCAAGGCCAAGGGCGGGAGCAAATGCGGATCTGCGCATGTAATTCCTCTGAGAAGTAGAGAAGCGGCGGTGTGGCCGCGGAGAAACCCGCGGCCACACCTGTGGAAACCCGGAAACCACTGGACGGCGAATACCTGCCGTTAGGCGGCAGAGCAGGTAGCGGTGCCGCTCAGATTTCCGTTCCCGTCCGACTCGCAGGAGGTGACGGTGCCGTCACCCATGCCGCTCGCGGCGCAATAACCGTCCACGTAGCCGTTCGCGTAGGCGAGCTCCTCCGCGTTGCACGGGCGCGCCAGCTCCGTGGCGGCCACCGGCTTGGCGAGGTAGGTGGAGCCAGCGAGGGTGATCGCGGCGGCGGCGAGGCAGGTCCCGAGCTTTGCGTTCCTCATGATGTCCTCCGGGGTGGGGTGCGTGGTTGGGTACCGCCAGAGTGAGTACTCGTATTTTGCCATCGTGGGCTCGTGGCGAGCTTCACCAGGGGTCCCTGCTAGACTGCGATTGGACAGTAGCCGACAGTCTCGGCCAAGTCAATTGTCTGGAAAGGTGCTGCGTCGAGCATGTCGGCCGCTAAATCCAATGACGTACGGGCTTGGGCGCTCTGATGACAAGTTCCAGTCCAGCCCTGGACTCTACTGAGCTTCACACAAGATTGGCTCATGGGGAGCCTCTGGTGTGTTTCGCGTATCCAAACGAGACAAAGGCATGGAAACAGGGCATCTCCGTCGCTCTGGTGTGAAACAAACCATATTCCCGAACCCTGTGCTGTAGAAAGACAGAGGGTTGCCATGTTCCGCGGAGAGCGATTGTTAGCGCGTCTCCAGCGCTAACAGCTGCATCTTGGCATCAATCCCGCCCGCGTACCCGGTGGGCGTGCCGTCCGCCCCGATGACACGGTGGCAGGGGACGACGATGGGGAGCGGGTTGGTGGCGTTGGCCCGGCCCACGGCGCGCGATGCCTTCGGCCGGCCGATGCGCTCGGCCAGCGCGCGGTAGCTGACGGTGGCGCCGTACGGGATGCGCCGCAGCTCGTCCCACACGGCGCGCTGGAAGTCGGTGCCGCGCGGGGCGAGCGCCAGGTCGAAGCTGCGGCGCTCCCCCCGGAAGTACTCGGCGAGCTGCGCGGCCGTGGGGGCGCAGCGGGCGTCGTCCCGCGCCACGCCGTCGGGCACGGGCTGGTGGGGGAAGAGGAGGCGCGCGAGGGCGCCGTCTTCGTCCACCAGCGCGACCAGGGCGCCGATGGGGGTGTCGATGCACGTCGCGAAGAGGCTCATGCGGGGTCTCCCAGGCTCATCCAGAGGTGAAAGGTCGCCAGGCTGCGAAAGGGGGCAAAGGGCTCCATCAGCGACCGCACCTCGTCCGCGCCCGGCCGATGGTCCATCCCGAAGAAGTTCATCAGGCCGGTGGAGAGCCCCGTGTCGCCCACCGGGACGCAGTCCGCGAAGCCGCACGCGCGCATCATGAAGTAGTGCACGCTCCACGGCCCGAAGCCGCGCACCGCCCCCAGCCGACGCTCCACCTCCGTGGCGGGGACGTCCGCGAAGCTGTCCAGCGGCAGCTCTCCGGTTACGACCAGGCGCGCGGTGTCCACCAGGTACTCGGCCTTGCGGCGCGAAAAGCGGAGCGCGGTGAGGTCGTCGTAGCCGAGCGCCGCCACCGCCTCGGCCGTGGGGTGCGCGCGGAGCCCGCGGCCGGCCGGCTCGCCACACAGCCGCGCCAGGTCGCGGCGCAGCGCGTAGGCGAAGGGGAGGTTGACCTGCTGCCCGGCAATCGCCCACACGATTCCCTCGAACGCATCGGCCGTCTGCGGAATGCGCAGGCCGCGGCGCCCCTCGATCAGCGGAAGGAGCGCCGGGTTCTCCGTCAGCCGGCGCTCGAATGGCGCGGGGTCCATCGTGAGACCCAGGAGCCGCAGCGAGATGGCGTGGGCCTGGCGCATCGTCTCGGAATCGGGCTCGTGCGCGGCTTCCACGCGGCAGCGGACGCGGCCGTCCGCGACCTCCATCACCAGCACCGCGGGGCGGCCGGCGAGGCGCACGGCCTTGTACGCGGTGCCGCCCTCCACCCGCTCCACCGCGCTTTCCGCGTCGCGCCCGATCACGCGCAGCGCGTAGCCACCCTGGAAGTCGTCGGGGAGGGTGAGCGTGAACCCGTCCGAGCTTCCCAGGCGGCGGTACTCGCCGGGGGTGAGGGCGGTGTGGCGGCGGAAGTTCTCGTGGAAGGCGGAGAGGCTCTCGAACCCCGCCGCGTACGCCGCCCCCGTCGTTCCTTCGCCCTCGGAGAGCACGCGGCAGGCGGCGCGGACGCGCTCGCGGGCCAGGAAGGCGGCGGGCGTGGTGTGATGATGGCGGCGGAAGAGCGCATTCAGCTTCGTCGCGCCGATCCCGGAGGCGGAGACGAGCGCGGCGGCATCGCCGAATGCGGCGGGTCCGCGCCGGACCTCGGATACCAGCGTGGCGAGGAGGTGGAGGTCCGGATCGTATTCCTGGTAGAAGTGGTCCGGGCGGCAGCGGCGGCAGGGGCGCAGGCCGGCGGTGCGCGCCTCGTCCTCGCTGCCGAAGAAGCGGACGTTCTCCGGCCGCGGCTTGCGCGCCGTGCACGAGGGTAGGCAGTAGATCCCCGTCGTCAGCACGCCGGTGAGGAAGCGCCCGTTGGCCGTGCGGTCGCGCCCGTAGAAGCGCGCCATCATCTCGTCGTGGGTCAGCGTCATGCGGACAGTCTAACATGCCGGGGCGGCGCTGTCGTCCTGATTCGGCCGCTGGAATCGGGGGGGCCCTCACCCCCGCTCGTTCCTCGCTGCCCCCTCTCCCGATAACGGGAGAGGGCTGCGCCCTCGCTGTTATCTGGAGAGGGGGCGGGCACTACGCGGATGCCATCGTATGGGCGCGATCCATCGCGCCCGCCCTCGCCCCCACCGCGACCGCCGCCCACCGCCTGCCCCATCGCAACCCCTGCCTTCCGCACCAACCTCTTATCGACAGCGGGGGCGGTTTATCGAGGCGGGACCAGGATCTGGACGGGGCCCCACGGGTCGGCGGCGAAGGGGGTGTGCTCGACGGGGTCGCCGTTGAGGTGCGCGATGACGGCGGAGCCGTCGGCGGCGGTGACGCGGAGGCGGCGGGCGCGCAGGGTGCGGACGCCGGGGATGCGCAGGTGGGCGGTGCCGGGAAGCTGGACGCCGAGCCAGAAACCCGCCATCCTCGCCCGCGAGCGGCCGCTGAAGAGGACGAGATCGATGCACCCGTCCTCGGGATCCGCGGCGGGGGCGACGGTGTGGGTGCCGCCAAAGCGGCGCGTGATCGTGGCGAGCGCCTGCGTTGCGGGGAGATCGAACGGGTGCCCGTCGCCGTCTTCGCCGGACACGCGCAACGCGGGGAATTCGTAGCGCGCCCACTCCAGCACCCCCCGCGCGCCGATGGCGGGGAAGCCGAGCGTCCGCTTCATCCCCAGCGACACGCGCTCCATCACCCGCGCCTCGAAGCCCACTCCCAGCCCGAGCAGCGCCGCCCGCTCGCCCACCCGCCACGTCCGAAACGCGCGCCGCCCCGGACGGCGGGTGAGCGCGTCCAGGGCCGGGCCAGGGCCGTTCGGGATGCCGCAATCCGCCGCGATGACGTTCACCGTGCCGGTGGGGAGGATGCCGAGCGGGACCCCGCTCCCCACCAGCGCCGTGGCGGCCTGCCCCAGCGTCCCGTCGCCGCCGCAGACCCACACCGCCTCCACTTCCGGCGACAGATGCTCGCGCACGAGGTGCGTGGCGTGGTCCTGTCCCTCGGTGACGAGGAGCTCCGCCGTCCAGCCGCGGCGCTCCAGCTCGCGGAGCACGGAGGCGGGCGAGGGGTGCCGCCAGCGCTGGCCGGCGGCGGGATTGTAGATCAGGAGCGAGCGCGGCATCGGTGCACGGGTGCGGGGGTGGGCCCGCGCCTATGCAACCACCCGGCCGTGTCGTCAGTCATCGCGTCGCGCAGGCATCACGGGAGGCGTTCGATCCGGTAAAATGCGCCACTCGGAAAAAGTCTGCTGCTGCACGAAGAAGCGCCCCCGGTTCGTTCGCCGCCAGTAGCGGTACGATCACGGAAGGAGCAGCGCGCCAGAGACGGTACCAGGGGGCAGGAACTCTACTTCCGAACCCGCGTCCTCGTTCAAGGTCGGTGTGAGATACCGCCACCTGGCACGAATCAGCTCACGCGCGGCGGACAGCGTCAGAATCCCTTCGAGCCGCGTTCGAGTGCGCCCGTTGCCCGGGTGCGAGCAGAAGCCGAGAACCGTCTCGCCGCGGCCGGTACTCACGATGCTGATCGTATGCAGCTCAGCGAACTGCGACTCCACAAAGTGCTGTGCGGTCGCCAGCTGGAGGGGTGCATAGAACCAGAAAGCATACGCCTCCCCCATTCCTCCGTTGATCCGCATCGCATATCCGTCCCGGCCGATGATGTCTCGCCACACGCTCCAGGTTGGTGTGCCTGAGTACTGCCAGGTGCGTTCTTGCGGTTCCACCTCCCCAACCTCTTCGATCTGTTCAAACGGCACAGTCGTGCGGACTCGGGTGCCGAGGGAGTGAAAGTAACCTGTTCCCGAGAGCGCCGAGTACCGCGCCCGCATCGACTCCCAAAGAGCCCGCGCCGCTGGATCCTCGCGATTCGGACAGACGCGCTTCCCGGCCGTCACAACGATCCCCGACAGTCGCAAGGCCGTCGCGCGAAGCGCGATCACGACACTCGTATCGCTGCGAATCGCGAGCGAGCTGTCCTCGAACCCGATCCGCCGCACGAACAGCCCGGTTGGAGGCGAGGCGCGGTCGGTCTCGAGTTGAAAGGCACCTTGCGCGTCGGTTCGCGTCTCCCGAACGCGCCGCAAGCCGCTCCACAGTTCCACGCTGGCAGCGGGGACGGCGTTCCCCAGGCTGTCGACAACGGAGCCCCGAACCTGGGCTGCGGCAGTTGGGGCGCACAAAACAAGAAGGGAGAGCGGCAGGGCAATGATCCGCCACGTCGTGGTGGGGCGCATGATTGGGTGGGCGGGTGTAGATCAGGAGCGAATGGGACAGCGAGCGCGGGGTGCGGGTGAGAGCCCGCACCCTCGTAGCGACCCGTCGGTTGGGCGCTGTTGGCGGGCTGCGGCGCAGGGGATAGCACGGGCAGCCACATGGGGCTGCCCCTACGCCGGCACCCGCGGGAAAGGCATCTTTCGAGGAATGGAAAGGGCGGGCGCGATGAATCGCGCCCCTACGAGGGATCGGTCACCTGCCCGCGCCGCGCCGAAGCCCGCGGCCGGACCGCGCCCCGGTCACCGCGCCGTTGCGCACCACGGGGGTGCCGTTGACGAGGACGTGGCGGATGCCGATCGAGGTCTGGACGGGGTTCTCGAATGTGGCGCGGTCGCAGACGGTGGCGGGGTCGAAGAGGGTGAGGTCGGCGTACATCCCGGCCTTCACCACGCCGCGGTCCGCCAGCCCGACGCGCGATGCGGGGAGCGCGGTGAACTTGCGCACGGCGTCTTCCAGCGTGATCACCTGGCGTTCGCGCACGTAGCGGCAGAGGATGCGCGGAAAGGTGCCGTACGCGCGCGGGTGCGGGCGGCTGGTCACCGTGGAATCCGCGGCGCGGGCGCCGGCGTCCATCCCCACGCTCACCCACGGCTGCTTCATCGCCCACTCCAGGTCCTCCTCGGACATGGAGAAGTAGATGGCGGCCGTGCGGGCCCGGTCCGCCAGCAGGACGTCGAAGAGGGCGTCGACCACTTCCTGGCCGCGCGCCTCCGCCACCTGGTTGAGGCGCATCCCCTGGTAGCGGCGCAGCGAGTCCGCGCCCACGGAGGCGATCATCACGCCGCTGGGGCCGCCGGCCGAGGTGCCGATCCGCCAGTCCGTGCCGCCGCTGGTGAGCTCGGTGCGCAGGCGGGCGCGGGTGACGGGGTCGCGCAGGCGGGCGAGGAGCGAGTCGGTGCCGCCCGCGTGCGCCCAGTTGGGGATGGTGGCGTCCAGCCCGGTCCCCGAAGCGATGTACGGGTACTGGTCCGCCGTCACGTCCACGCCGCGGGAGCGGGCGGCTTCGATGGCGGCGACGGCGGGGCGCATCTTCCCCCAGTTGGCACGGCCGGACGCCTTGAGGTGGTGGATCTGCACCCACGTCCCCGCTCCTTCGCCGATGGCGATCGCCTCGTTGATCGCGTCCACCAGCCGGTCGCCCTCGGAGCGGATGTGCGACGCGTACCCGCCGCCGTAGCGCGCCGCCACCCGCGCCAGCTCGGTCACCTCCTCGGTGCTGGCGTACGATGCCGGGGCGTAGATGAGGCCGCTGGAGAGCCCCATCGCTCCCTGCTGCATCGCGCCGGCCACGAGCCCCCTCATCTGCTCCACCTCGGCGGGCGTCGCGGGGCGGTCCGTGTCGCCAATCACGTAGCGCCGCACCGAGCCCACGGTGACGAATGTGCCCAGGTTGATGGCGGGCCCGGCGCGCTCCAGCGCCGCGAAGTAGCCGTCGAGGTCGGTCCAGGTGACGCGGGGCCGGGTCTCGGAGGGCAGTTCGCGCAGCGTGTTCTCGTTGACGGGCACCACGCTGGTGACTTCGCCGGTGATCTCGGTGGTCACGCCCTGCGTGATCTTGGAGATGGCGCGCGGGTCGCGCAGCAGGGGGTACTCCGAGTGCCCCAGCATGTCGATGAACCCCGGCGCCACGACGAGCCCCGTGGCGTCGATGGTGTCGCGCGCGCGTGCTCCCGGCAGGAGCCCCACGGCCACGATCCGATCCCCGCGCACCGCCACGTCGCCGCGGTACCAGGGGCTCCCGGTGCCGTCGACGATGCGCCCCCCGCGGATCAGCAGGTCGTACGGCGCATCCGGCGCGGGCCCTGTGCGCGGCGGGTTCGCGCAGGCGGTGAGCAGGGCGAGCGCGGCGGCGAGACGGATCGAGTTGCGCATGAGATGTGGTGGGATGGTTGGGGATCGGGAGCGGGCGTCGCGCGGGCCCCCACCCCGCTCGTTCCTCGCTGCCCCACCCCCAAAACAACCTGGGGAGGGGCGGGCGCGGGCATCCGCTCGTTTGCGCACGGATCCGGTAGGGGCGGCCCCACGTGGCCGCCCGTGCCAGCCCCCGCACCGGCGCCTGCCGTCCGCGCCGGTGTTGCCCCCTCTCCCACGGCGGTTTGTGGGAGAGGGTGGCGGCTGTCAGGCCGCCGGGTGAGGGCCCATCGCCAGCGCCAGCGCCCCGGCGACCGCATCGGCGACGGGCGGGCGCACGCGGAGCTCCTGCGGGCCGCCCGCGAGCGCCTCCGTCACCAGGCGCGCGTACAGGGGCGAGGAGAGGACGCCGCCGTGGAAGACGACCGACACGGGTGCCGTCCAGGGGCCCAGCACCTCGGCCAGGGCGCGCGGGTGCAGCGCCAGCTCCCCCGCCTCGCGGCGCAGCACGTCCAGCGCCACGCCGTCGCCCGCGTCGGCGGCGGCGGCGACGTGGCGGGAGAGCGCGGCGATGTCGCCCTTGGCCGCGCGCCCCACCCACGGCGGAATCCCGCTGGCGGTGTCCACCCCCATCTCCGCCATCAGCTCGGCGAGGAGGGTGGTGGCGGGCCCGCGCCCGTCCGCCGCGCGCAGGGCGGCGATGATGCCGGAGCGGCCGATCGAGTACCCGCTCCCCTCGTCGCCCACGAACATCCCCCACCCGCCGCACCGCTCCACCCGCCCGTCCTCCGCGCGCCCGAAGGCCACGGAGCCGGTGCCGGCGATGATCAGCACGCCCGCCCCGCCGCCGAGGGCGCCCTCCAGCGCGATCTCCCCGTCCGTCACGATCCTCACGCGCCCCGCCACCCCTTCGGCGGCGAGGGCGTTCTCCACGGCGAGGCGCTCCGTCTCGTTCCCCACGCCGGCCAGTCCGGCGCAGAGGGCGGCGGGGGCCTGCGAGAGCCCCGCCTCCGCCATGGCGCCGCGCACCAGGTCGGCCACCAGCGCGGCGCTGGCGAGTGGGTCGCGCGGGTCCACCAGCCCCGCGCCCCCCACCCGCCTCAGGATCTCGCGCCCGGAACCGTCGGCCAGCACCAGCGTGGTGCGGGTGCCGCCGCCGTCCACCCCCGCAAAGGTCTCCACCGTTCAGCCCGCGGCGCCGGCCAGCTCGACCCCGCGCGCACCGGGTACGTCCGTCGCGCGGCGGTGGCGAGGCGGACGGGCCAGCCCGCTGGTGGAGATCGTCTCCTGCTCCACCGGCTGGCCGTTCTTGCGCACCACGTACGCCTCCATCGCGAAGTATTCCGGAAGGCCGAGCTGGTCCACGATGCGCGCCGTACCGGTGTTGCGCTCCTCCACCCGCTGCCAGAACTCGCGCTCGTCCTGGCCGGGGAACGGCGCCTTGTCCTTCTGGCTCTGGTGCTTGTAGATGGCCAGGATCTTGGTGCGCAGCTCCTCTTCGCTGAGCGGCACCAGGATGTCCGCGTCGCTCACGCTCCACTCCTGCCATGCGCCGCGGTAGTACCACACCTCGGGCTGCTCGCCGCTGTACTGCTGCAGGGCGCGCTCCACCGCCTCCAGGCACATGCGGTGGGTGCCGTGCGGATCGGAAAGGTCGCCGGCCACGTAGATCAGCTCCGGCCGCTGCTCCTCCAGCAGGCGCAGGACGATGGCCACGTCCTCCGGGCCGATGGGGTCCTTGCGCACCTTCCCCGTCTGGTAGAACGGGAGCTTGAGGAAGCACGCCTGGTCGCGCGTCATCCCGAACGTCTCGATGCCGGAGACGGCCTCGGCCTCGCGAATGCGCTGCTTGATCGTCTGCACCTCGGGGATGTCCACCTGCCCCGGGTGCTTGGAGTCGAGGAACGACTCCATGCGCCGCGTGAGGTCGAGCAGCTCCCCGCCGTTGGCGAAGTCGCTGCCGAAGCGCTGCAGGAAGTCCAGGTAGCGGCGCACCTCGTGGTCGAAGACGGCGATGTTGCCCGACGTCTGGTACGCCACGACGATGTCGTTTTCGTTCTGGTGCAGCTTGTTGAGGATGCCGCCCATCGAGATGACGTCGTCGTCCGGGTGCGGGCTGAAGACGATGATGCGCTTCCCCTGCGGCAGCTTGCTGCGCCCGCGGATCTTGGAGATCAGCGCGTTGAACACCTCGCCGTTCAGCGGCCCGGCCGATCCGTAGCGCGCCAGCAGCGCGCTCAGGTGGTTCTCGCGGTAGTCCTCCGGGTCCAGCTTCAGGATGCTCTTCCCCGTGGTCTGGCTGAGCCAGATCACCGCCTCTATCTCCAGCTTGCGCGTCCACGTCACCTCGCCCACCACCCACGGCGTCTTGATGCGCGTGAGCTCGGCGGCGGCGGCGGGGTCCAGGTAAAAGGTGGCGTTGGGATGGTCCTGCAGATACGTGGCGGCCACGTCCGGGTCCGGCTCCCCCTCCACCGAGCGCCGCACGATGGCGGCCTTGTGCTCGCCGGTGGCCACCAGCGCGATCTCGCGCGCGTCCAGAATGGAGGCCACGCCCATCGTCACCGCCTCGGTGGGGACGTTGTCCTCGCCAAAGAAGTCGGCCGCGGCGTCGCGCCGGGTGACGGTGTCCAGCGCGATCAGCCGGGTGCGGCTGTTTACCCCCGACCCCGGCTCGTTGAAGCCGATGTGCCCCGTCTTGCCGATCCCCAGGATCTGGAAGTCGATGCCGCCCGCCGCGCGGATGGCGTCCTCGTACTCCTCGCACGCCTCCTCCACCCGCACGCGCTCGATGTTGCCGGGCGGGAGGTGGGCGTTCCCCTGCGGGATGTTGATGTGGTCGAAGAGGTTCTCCCGCATGTACCGGTGGTAGCTGTGGATGCTCTCCGGCTCCATGGGGTAGTACTCGTCCAGGTTGAAGGAGACGACGTTGGAGAAGTCGAGCCCTTCCTCCCTGTGCAGCCGGATCAGCTCGCGGTAGATGCCGATGGGCGTGCTCCCGGTGGCGAGCCCCAGTACCGCGGGTCGCCCCTGGGCGTTGCGCTCGCGGACGATCTCCGCGATGCGCCGCGCGATGGTGTTGGCGATCTGGTCGTACTCTACGATGACGACGGGGACGCGCTCACGGGTCTGCGCCATGCCACCTCGTTCGGGGTTTGCTGGTTTGGTGTGGGCGCCCTCCGCGCGCCACGCAAGCCCCTTTTCTAGCACCGGGCGGGGTCCAGCGCAAGGACAAACGATGTAAAACAGTGCTAAGTGCTAAGTGCTAAGTGCTAAGTGCCAAGTGCCTCTCGGTACACCTGTCCCCATCTTGTCATCCTGAGGAAGCCGCCTGCTCCCAGCGCCGCGGTGCACGCCGCACTCCTGCGGCGCCCCGAAGGATCTAGCCGGCGAGGCAAGAGGACGGCACGTCGCTACGGACCCCTCGCCAAGCGCAGTAGATCCTTCGCTCCGCGCCAAAGATTGGAGCACAGGAAAGGATGGAGAGGCGCGTCGCTCAGGATGACAGAGGGTTGGGGATAATACCGCGGCCCCCGCCTGTCCCCTGCTGTTCCCATTCCCCATTCCCCTACTGCCGCCTGGCCTCCCAATCCACCAGCGGCGCGTCGGTGATCGCCTCCTGCACCACGTCCGCGATGGCGCGGCGCAGGGGGACGTGCTTCTGGTTCTCGGCGGTCGGGTTCACGCGGTTGGTGAGGATGATGACGAAGAGCCCGCGCTCCGGATCGATCCAGAGCGAGGTGCCCGTGTACCCCGTGTGGCCGAAGGAGCGCGGCCCGAAGTAGCGTCCCGCGCTGGACCGTTCGGAGGGCGTGTCCCACCCCAGCGCGCGGCTCGCGCCGCGCCCCTGCGGCGCCGTCCAGCGCGCCACCGTCTGCGGGCGAAGGATGCGCACGCCGTTGTACTCGCCGCCGTTCAGCAGCATCTGGGCGAAGACGGCCATGTCGCGCACGCTGCTGAAGAGCCCCGCGTGCCCCGCCACCCCACCGATGGCCCAGGCGTTGGCGTCGTGCACCTCGCCCCAGATGAGCCCGCCGCGGTCGGCCGCCACCTCGGTCGCCGCCGTGCGCGGGCGGAGCGCGGCGCCGGGGTTCCAGCGGGTCTCGCGCATCCCCAGCGGGCGAAAGAGCTGCTCGTCCGCGATCACGTCCAGCGTCTTGCCGGTCAGGCGCTCGATGATGAAGCCCGCCAGCACCATGTCCCAGTCGCTGTAGGTGGTGCGCGTGCCGGGGGTGAAGCGCAGCGGGCGCTGGCTGATCTGCTGGAGGAACGCCTCGCGCCCGCGGAACTGGCGGTGCAGCGGCGCCCCGGCCTCCAGGCCGCCGTTGTGCGCCACCAGCATCCTCACCGTGATCCCCGCCTTGGCGGAATCGTTGAACTCCGGGAGGTACGAGGCTACCGTGCGGTCCAGGTCCAGCAGCGAGTCCTGCTCCAGCCGCATGGCGACGGTGGTGGTCGCGACCACCTTGGTGAGCGACGCCAGGTCGAAGAGCGTGCTGTCGTCCACCGCGGGCGAGCCCTCCGGCCGGTCGATGCGGCCGTACGACGCCATGTGCACCAGCCGCCCGTGCCGCCCCACCGCCACCGCGATGGCCGGCGCCGCCCCGTTGGCGATGGCCTCGTTGGCGATGGAGTCGAGCCGCGCAGGGAGCGTGGCCAGCATCCCCACCTGGCCCGGCGGGGCCGGCGTCAGCACCGCCACCGGCGCGAGCACGGGCGTGGGGGTGGGCACGACCGCCGGCCGCGGCGCGGCGCACGCGGCGGCGAGGGGGAGGAGGGCGAGCGCGGTGCGGCGCATCTCGGGAAGTCGGTTCGGGGGAGTGTTTTCCCTATCCTAGACGCCGGCGCCCCCCGCGTCAAACCACCCCGCGCCGTCAGAACCGGCGTACGGACCGCGTTCACTGAACGCCGCCCGGTGCCCAGCGGACGACCGCCGAACAACGAGGTGCGGTGGCGCGCATCATCCAAACCGCTGCCTCACAATCAGTTGCGATCGAGCACACAACGGCACGGCCGCTGCCTCACGCGTACTCCGGACCGCGCTCCCCTTCTCTCGCCCTACGAGACTCCATGAAGCCCGTCATCATCCTTGCACTTCTGGCCTTCGCCGCCTGCTCGGGCGAGACGAGCGGAGAGGCCACATCCGCCACCGACACATGGCAGGTGGACCGCGCGGCTTCGCCCCCGATGCGAAACGAGGGCGTGGCGACCTCCGCACCCCGAGACCGGCAGGAGAGCGGCGGTGACAACGTGGGACAGCCGGCGGCGTTGGCGATCTCGCCCCCGCGCCCCCCCGCCCTGGCTGATTCCGCCAGCGTCGCCCCGAGCATGCTGATCCGCACGGGGAACGCGTCTGTGGAGGTGGACTCGGTGGAGCTGGCGGTGGCGCGGGTGCAGGAGCTGGCGCAGCGGCTCGGCGGCTACGTGGGGAACACCTCCGTCAGCGGTGGCGAGCAGGCGACGAGGTCCGCCACGCTGGAGGTCAAGATCCCCGCCGCGCGCTTCGACCAGGCGGTCAACGGACTGCGCCCGCTCGGCAAGGTGGAGAGCGTGCAGGTGCACGCGGAAGACGTGGGCGAGGAGTACGTGGACCTCTCCGCCCGCACGGCCAACGCGCGGCGGCTGGAGGAGCGGCTGCTGGGCCTCCTCGCCACGCGCACCGGCAAGCTGGAAGACGTGCTGGCGGTGGAGCGCGAGCTGGCCCGCGTCCGCCAGGAGATCGACACGCAGGAGGGGCGCCTCCGCTTCCTCCGCTCGCGCGCGGCGGTGAGCACGCTGAACGTGACGGTGCACGAGCCCCGCGCCCTGATCGGCGACCATCCCCGCGCCCGCCCCATTCGCGAGGCGTTCCGCGACGCGTGGCGCAACTTCATCGGCTTCACGGCGGGCCTGATCGCGTCGCTGGGCTTCCTGGTGCCGCTGGGGCTGATCGTGGCCGTGCTCGTATGGGCGGTGCGCCGCCTTCGCCGGAGGCGCTCTGGGCCGGGGGGAGGCACGCCGCCAGCGCGCCAGCCTACGGATCCGCCCGCGCCGAGCGGTCGCTAGGCACACGAACGGGCGCGACGCGGCGGAGGCCGGGAGATCAGGTGATCTCCCGGCCTCCGCCGTGTTCTCCGTCCTCCGCTACGCTAGCAGACGATCCCGGTGCAGGTCGGGTTCGGGTTCGCCTCCGCCGCACCGTGCACGATCACCCAGCCGGAGGCGAGGATGGGCCCGCTTTCGCTCGCCCGCAGGTCGACGCGGTACTTCTGGTTGACCCCCCATGCGGGCATGTAGTTGGACGTCGAGGTGACGTCCCACCCGCTCTGGATCTCCACGAAGCCGTTGTTGCATCCCGGCTCGCTGACGTAGCAGTCCGAGTACGTCCACGTGTAGTGGTAGCTGCCGGCGGGGGTCCCCTCCGCGGTCACCGTGTACGACTCATCGTACGCGTACGTGGGGCCCGTCATCGCCACGTCGTAGCTCGTCGCGACCGATGAGCGGCGCTCCGGAGCGGTGATCCCGGGCGAATCCGTGCAGCCCGCCAGCAACGCACAGACGAAGAGCGGGGACAGATACCGCTTGAGAAACATTACGTCCTCCAACGAGCGGAGTAGCAGCCGGACCCGCCCGGATGGCGGGTCCCGATCGTCCAATGGATGCCCAGGACCTGCTCGTGTGTGACGTCGCCCATCGGACGGATATCGCCGGTCGGGTCCCGTGCGAGCGGTCGATCAGACTCTCGTGCGCTCAATGTATGTGAGAAATTGCTATCTCGCAATTACCGACTTTAAGTGTGCACAGGGCGCGCGTGCCGGTGCTTGCGATTTGGCCGGCTCCCCATTCATTTCGGAGTTGTCGGCGATGGCGGCACGGCGCTTCAGGACGGCGGGGTGGGAGCCGGCCTTGCCCCCGCGACAACGCGGCGGCATCGTGCTGCACACGGTCGAAGTCCATTCCGGAACGAGGTGGGAAGATGAGAGTGATGGTGATCGGCGCGACGGGGACCATCGGGAGCGCGGTGGCGGATGCGCTGGGCGGGCACGAGGTCATCCGCGTGGGAAGCAGCAGCGGCGACGTGCGGGCCGACATCTCGCGCCCCGAGTCGATCCGCGAGCTCTTTGCGGGCATCGGCCAGGTGGACGCGGTGGTGTCGTGCGCGGGGAGCGCGCGCTTCAACCCGCTGGCGGAGCTGAGCGACGACGACTTCGCCTTCAGCCTGGCGAACAAGCTGATGGGGCAGGTCAACCTGGTGCGTCTGGGGATGGAGCACGTCCGCGACGGCGGCTCCATCACCCTCACCAGCGGCGTCCTGAGCCAGGTGCCGATCCCCGGTAGCGCGGCCATCAGCCTGGTGAACGCGGGGGTAGAGGCGTTCGCGCGCGCCGCCGCGCTGGAGGCTCCGCGCGGCATCCGCGTCAACACCGTGAGCCCGCCGTGGGTGAGCGAGACGCTGGTGCAGATGGGGCAGGACCCGTCGGGCGGCCTCCCCGCGGCGGTGGTGGCGAGGGCGTACCTCAGCAGCGTCCACGACGAGGTCAACGGCACCGTCATCGACGCGCGCCGCTTCGCGTGAGCGGCGGCACACCTCTCAAGATCGGCATCGTCGACCAATCCCCCGTGCCCACCGGCGGCACGGGGGCGGACGCGGTGCGCAACACGCTGGAGCTAGCGCGGCTGGCGGAGCGGCTCGGCTACTCGCGCTACTGGCTGGCCGAGCACCACAGCACCAACTCGTTTGCGGGCTCCGCGCCGGAGGTGCTGATCCCGATGGTCGCCGCCGCCACGACGACGCTGCGGGTGGGCTCCGGCGGCGTGCTGCTGCCGCACTACTCGCCGTTCAAGGTAGCGGAGCAGTTCCGCGTGATGGAGGCGCTCTTCCCCGGCCGCATGGACCTGGGCATCGGGCGGGCGCCGGGGGGCGACGCGCGCGCGGTGATGGCGCTGGGCTACGGGCGCAGCATCTCCATCGAGCACTTCCCCCAGCAGGTGGCGGAGCTGATCGGCTGGCTGGAGAACTCGTACGACAAGCGGCATCCGTGGGGCCGCGTCCGCGCGATGCCCCGCGGCGATACGATCCCGCAGCTCTGGCTCCTGGGCTCCGGCGGCGGCAGCGCGGGGTACGCCGCGCAGATGGGGCTCAGCTTCACCTTTGCCCAGTTCATCAGCGGCGAAGACGGCGCCACCACCCTGCGCGCCTACCGCGAGCGCTTCCTCCCCGGGCCTCACCTCCCCAATCCGCGCGCATCCCTCGCGGTCGGCGTCATCTGCGCGGACACGGACGATGCGGCGCGGCGCCTCTCCTCCTCGCTGGAGCTCTGGCGCCGCCGCATCGCCATCGGGCGCGACCGGGGCATCCCCTCCCCCGACGAAGCGCTGCGCGAGCTGGGCGAATCCTGGCGCCTCCCCGATCTCGGCACCGACGGCGCCCGCGCCATCGTCGGCGACCCCGCCCACGTCGCCGCCGAGCTGCGCCGCCTGGCCGCCCGCTGCGGCGTCGACGAGGTGATGGCCGTCACCGTGACCCACGACCACGCCGCCCGCCTCCGCTCCCACGAGCTGCTGGCCCAGGCGATGGAGCTCACGCCGACATGAACAGCGGGCCTCACGCGGAGGCGCGGAGACGCGGGAGAGAAAAGCAACAGCATGGCTCACACAGAGACACAGAGCCAAGATACAAAATACTTCCTGAACGGAGCGCCCCCCTCCGCCCGCGGCTTCACGGCACAATCCGGTGGCGCGTAGTGAAGGAGACGGGCTCTGCGGTGTGCACCATCCCATCCCATGTTCGGGCACGACAACACCGTATCGAAGAGGCTCCGCCGGCCGCGGCCCATTCCAGCAGCGGCCTTGGGCATCCCGCTCGCATGGGTTCCCAAACGACCGGCTACCGAACATTGGATGGATCCGCAGGCGCGGCAGAGCCCCTCTCCTTCACTCCGCGCCAGGACTCCGCGTGTACGCAGGCGACGGTGAGGCGCTCCGTTCAGGAAGTGTGGTCTGTGGCCTTGCCGTCCCCTCCGTGTCCTCCGTGTGAGGCTTTTCTCCGCGGCTCCGGCTTTGCAGGAACCGCACGCTGCCCGCATCGCCCGGAACCCGCTACCGGACCGTCGTGCTGCGTACCGATTCCACCCCGGAAGAGCGCTACCGCGCCTTCGTCGAGCAGAGCTCGGAGGGGATCTGGTGCTTCGAGTTCGATCCGCCCGTGCCGCTGGACGTGCCGATGGACGAGCAGATCGAGCACGCGTACCGGCACGGGGTGCTCCTGGAGTGCAACGACGCGATGGCGCGCATGTACGGCTACGAGCACGCCCGGCGCGGCTACTGGGCGCGGAGCTCACGGTGAGGAGCGCCCCCGGCGAGGGGAGCGCGTTCACCCTCCGCCTTCCCGTCTCGTGAGCCTGTTGAAGCCGCAACCCGGAGTGGCAGGATGATCGAACAAAGGCGCCAGCAGCCCAGGCAGGTCACCGGCCGGGTCGCCGCCTGGTCGTGGTGGAAGCTGCTGCTTGCCGCGCTCCTGGTGATCCCGGGTGCGGTGGCGATCGCCTACAACACCGCGGGGGTCGCGGCGGTGTTCCGGCCGCCCGCCGGCCCGCCGGACACGCTGAAGCACCTGGGCACTCCGGTCGCCAAGCCGCCTCTCGGGGTGGAGGCGCGCTACCTGCGCCGCGCGGTCCTCAAGGAAACGGGGCGCGAGGCCGTGCTCACGGGGCTGATGGAGCGCTACAACGTCACCCGCCCCCTGGCGCGCCGCATCTACGACGCCGCCCTCGCGCAGCGCATCGACCCCGAGCTGGCCTTCCGCCTGATCCGCGTGGAGAGCGTCTTCGACGCCGACGCCGGCAACATGGGCGCCCTGGGCCTCACGCAGGTGATGCTGGGCACCGCCACCGACATCGACCCCGAGGTGGACACCCCCAAGGAGCTGCTGGACCCCGACACCAACATGCGCGTGGGCTTCACCAACCTGCGCAACATGATCGAGCTCTTCGACGGCGACGTGCGCCTGGCGGTGATCGCCTACAACCGCGGCGAGGTGGCCGTGCAGCGCGCCCTCCGCCGCGGCAAGGACCCCGAGAACGGCTACGGCGAGCGCGTCCTTGGTCCCCGCCACCACGGCGGCCAGCGCTACACCGGCAAGGGCCTGCTCCCCGCCACCGCCACCGCCGCGACGACGCAGTAACGACAACAGCCCTCACACAGAGACGCAGAGGGGTACGGCAAGTGGAACGGAAAGGGGTTCTCCGTGGCCTTGCAGTCTCCTCTGTGCCCTCTGTGTGATTCTTTTCGCTATATTCCTCCGTCGCACACTTCCCGCCGTCAGACCCAGTCATCCCATGCCCATCCGCCTCCCCTGCGCCCTTCGGCTCGCGATTCCCGCGGCCGCGCTCCTGGCCCTCCCCGCGAGTGCGCAGGAGATCACCCTGCGCGCGCCCACCCAGAGCGCGCGCGTCTACGCACGCGACGGGTCGTTGATCGCGGAGCTGGGGCCGCAGGTTCGCACGGTGATCGCCATGCGCACGCTGCCCCGGTACGTGCCGATGGCGTTCGTGGCGGTGGAGGACCGCAGGTTCTTTGAGCACGCGGGGGTGGACGCGCGCGCGGTGGCCCGGGCGCTGAGGAACACGCTGGGGGGCGACCGCGAGGGAGCGTCCACCATCACGCAGCAGCTCATCGGGGCGATGTACCCGGAGCGGGTCAACCGGCAGGAGCAGACCGCCGAGCGCAAGCTGCGCGAGATGCGGCTCGCGCTGGAGCTGGAGCAGCGGCACGGCAAGGAGCGCATCCTGGAGTCGTACCTCAACTGGATCTACTTCGGCCACGGCTGGTACGGCATCGAGTCGGCGGCGCGGCACTACTTCGGCAAGGGCGCGGCGCAGCTCAGCATCGAGGAGGCGGCGATGCTGGCCGCCCTGCCCAAGGGGCCCGGCGTCTACTCCCCCAAGATCAGCCCGGCGCGGGCGCTGGAGCGGCGCAACCTGGTGCTGGACCTGATGGCGCAGAGCAACGCCATCACCCGCGCGCAGGCGGCGGCGGCGAAGCGCACCACCATCCGCCTGGCGCCCAACCACGGCTACTCGGCGCGCCCGCAGTGGGCCATCGAGCAGGCGAAGCAGATCCTGGCGCAGCGCGTGGGCCCGCAGTACGGCACCACCGGCGCCCGCGTGTGGACCACCATCGACCCCGCCGCGCAGAACGCCGCCGACAGCGCCCTCGTGCGCGGGCTGGCGCGCATCGAGCGCGAGGCGTGGTACCGTGGCCCGCGCATGGGCGCGCCGGGGACGGCGAGCCCCACCGGCACCACCTACCTGCAGGGCGCCATCGTCACGGTGGATGCCCGCACCGGCGAGATCCTGGCGATGGTGGGCGGGCGCAACTTCGAGGAGTCGCACTTCAACCGGGTGACGGCCGCGCGCCGCCAGCCGGGCTCGTCGTTCAAGCCGCTGGTGTACGCCGCCGCGCTGGAGCAGGGCGCCACCCCGGCCACCATGATGGAAGACACGGCGCTCCGCATCGTCATGCGCGGCAGCGCGGTGTACTCGCCGCGCAACTCGGACGGACGATTTCGCGGGCCGATCTCCGTGCGCGACGGGCTGGTGGAGTCGGTCAACACCGTCGCCGTGCAGCTCGCGCAGACGATGGGGTGGCAGACGCTCCCGGCGATCGCGGCCCGCTTCGGCATCAAGTCGCAGGTGCAGCCGTACCCGTCCTCCGCCATCGGCGCGAGCGCGGTGGCGCCGCTGGAGATGGCGGCGGCGTACACGGCGTTCGCCAACAACGGGATGCGGGTGGAGCCGTTTCTGGTGCGGCGCGTGATGGACGGCGGCGGGCGCGTGGTGTACGACGGGCGCGGGCGCGGAGTGCGCACCCTCTCCCCGGCCCTGGCCTTCGTCACCACCGACCTGCTGCGCGACGCGGCCGAGCGCGGCACCGGGCGCGAGGCACGCACGCGCCTCCCCGCGCGCGTCCCCATGGCGGGGAAGACGGGGACCACCAACGACGGCACCGACGTCTGGTACGTGGGCTACACGCCAGAGATGGTGACGGCGGTGTGGCTGGGCTTCGACCGTCCGCGCTCCATCGGCCCGGGCGCGTTCGGCGGCACCCTGGCCGCGCCCATCTGGGGGGAGATGATGCGCGCCGCCTACGCCCGCCGCCGCTCTCCGGCGCCGTGGGCGATGCCGGCCGGCGTCGTCGCCGTGGCGGCGGACGCGGCGACGCGGCGGCCCCTCAGCGGCGCCTGCCCGGCCGCCGCGGCCCGCCGCGAGTACTTCATCGCCGGAACCGAGCCCGCGGGTGCCTGCCGCGTGCTGGGAGGCCGCGTGGTCGCCCCCGCCCGCCCCGCGCCCGACTCCCTGGTGCCCGACTCGCTCGCCCCCGCGCCGGATACCGCGGCGCCGTAAAACAGCACCACACAGAGAACCGGCTTGTCTCACGCAGAGGCGCAGAGACGCAGGGAGAGAACAACAGAGAAAAGCCTCACACAGAGGCCACAGAAGGAACTGAAAGCCACAGAGAAAACCTTTTGCGGGTTCTCTCTGTGGCTCTGTGTCTCTGTGTGAGCCATGCAGTCGCAGTTCTCTCCTGCGTCTCTGCGCCTCCGCGTGAGACTCCCGTTTCCGTCGAAGTCCTCCTCCTGCTCGCCCATCCCGTGAATCGTCAGGATCCCGATCTTTGGCATACGACTTCTCTCCGGCCGCATCAACAGAGGGACACATCCGGTTCTACGAGTAAACCGCACGGGCGCCGCGGCACAAGCTGCAACGCTGTCCAGTTGCGGCTGGCGCTGCCAGATCGGACACTGAGCGCGAAAAGGCCCGCCGAGACGCTTCTCGCCGGGCCTTCCGCTGCTCGTACGGCGCGCGTGGCCGTCCGCTACGGCGCCTGCACCACGACGGGCGCGCTCTGGTTCCCCAGCCGGTCCACGCCGGATACGGCCACGGCGCGCAGCGAGTCGGCCGCCACCACGTGCGACCGTGCGCCGCCGGGGAGGATGGCGGTGCGCCAGCGGTCGCCGTGGCGAGACTGCACCACCCAGCGCGCGGGCGGAGTGCCGGCGCCGGGGGTGAAGCGCACCGTGGACCCCTCCAGCGTCACCGCCGGGCGCGACGGCGCGCGGCCGCCCAGCCACGGCGTGGCGGGGATGAGCGCCGGCTCGCGGTAGGCGTCGTTGGTGAGGCGGTCCACCAGCGAGTCGGGGTTCTGCATGAAGATCTTCATGCTGAAGTGCACGTTGCCCGTGGCGCCCGCCTGACCGCGCGTGATGTAGATCTGCTCGATGATCTCGTCGGTGCGCCAGTTTCCCTCGGTGGCGTTCCCCACGCGGCTGGTGAAGTTGCCGGGCCACATGTGGCGGGCGTGCACGTTCTCGCCGATCCACCACCCCAGCAGCACGGGGTAGCTGACGCCGGTGCGCGCCGTCTGCCAGTAGAGCTGCGGGGTGAAGTAGTCCACCCATCCCTCGCGCAGCCACTTCCGCGAATCCGCGTAGAGCTCCTGGTACGCGTCGAAGCCGGTGATCTGCGGCGGATAGCCGGGGCGCCACACGCCGAAGGGCGAGATCCCCACCTGCACCCACGGCTTCTCGCGCTTCACCTCGCGGTACATCTCCTCCACGAAGCGGTCCACGTTGTTGCGGCGCCAGTCATCGCGACCCAGCCGGCCGCCGCCGCGCTGGTAGCGCGCGTACGACGAGTCGTCCGGGAAGTCGATCAACGCCCCGGCCGCGTCACGCTCCTTGTACGGATAGAAGTAGTCGTCGATGTGCACGCCGTCCACGTCGTAGCGGCGCACCACGTCGCGGATCACGGCAAGCGAGTGGGCGCGCACCGAGTCCTCGCCGGGGTCCATCCACAGGTGCCGGCCGTACGTGCGCACCAGCGCCGGGCGCGTGTTGCTGAGGTGCCCAGCCGACTGCGGCGTGGTGGCGGAGGGGTGCCGCGCGCGGTACGGGTTGAACCAGGCGTGCAGCTCCATCCCGCGGCGGTGCGCCTCCGTCACCGCGAACTCCAGCGGGTCGTACGCGGGCGACGGCGCGCGCCCCTGCGCCCCCGTGAGGTACTCCGACCACGGCTCCAGCGCGGACGGGTAGAGCGCGTCCCCCGCGGGCCGCACCTGCAGAACGATGGCGTTCAGCTTCATCGCCGCGGCGCGGTCCAGGATGCGCACCATCTCCGCGCGCTGGCTGTCGGCGGGAAGGCCGGGGCGCGACGGCCAGTCGATGTTGGCGACGGTGGCCACCCACACTCCGCGGAACTCGCGCTGCACGGGCGGCGGCGCGTCGGGCGAGGCAGGGGGGCCCGCCATGGCAGCCGGGGCGGGCGCGGAGGCGGGTGGGGGCGTGCACGCCGCCGCCAGCAGGAGCATGGCGGCGGCGAGCGGGCGGGGTGAGCGGCGGAGCACGAAAGGCACTGAACCGGGTCGCATGGGCAGCGGGGTGCGAGGGGATCGGCGAGATCGCGTCGTCCGTGTAGCATACGGCACGGCCGCGGGCGGCGCCACTCCGACGGGCGGCATCCCGTGCCCGGACGAACGAAAGGCGCCCGGCCGGAGCCGGGCGCCTTTTCCGTGCGTGTTCCCCCCAGCGACTAGAAGTTCGTCGTCAGGTCCAGCGACGGACGGCGGTCAGGAGCGGGTGTAGCGGAGGTGATCGTCATGTCGCCGCGCGAGGCGATGGTGTACACGCGGCCGATTCCGAAGCCCACGTCGGTACGCACGATCACGTTGGTGCTGGAGCCCTGGGTGCGCGTGCTCAGGGTGTAGATCCCCGCCGGAAGGTTCACGAACTCGCCGGCCGACTTGTACGCGATCGTGCCGCCCACCGGGTACTCCTGCTTGGTGGTGGAGTCGCGCGCGATCAGCATCATCGGGGCAGAGTTGTGAATCGCGTTCACGAAGCGCACCCGCGCCGTCGTGAAATCCGGCGCCGTGGGGAAGTTGTCTTCCACCACGAAGCCGTCCACCGACTTGGCCGTGGCGTTGTATACCCCGCTCTGGAACACGGAGTACAGCTTCCCCGCCGCGATGTTCACCGGGATGCTGGAGATGGGCAGGTCCTTGTCGGTCGTGGCCGAGATCCGGCCCGACACGGTGTACTGCCCCGGCGTGATGGCGGAGTACAGCCCCGCGTTCCCCACGCCCGCGTAGGCCACCCCGCTCGTGGACTCGCTGCCGGTGGTGGAGCTCACCGCCGTCATCTTGGTGTCGTTCGCGTAGAAGTTCACCGCCGGCGCGTTCACGCCGAAGTTGTAGAACTTGATGCGGGCCACCGGGTCCGGGCCGGTGATGTCCTGCGGCCCAATCTTCTCACACCCGGCCAGCGCGGCGGCGGCGCACAGCAGCGCCGCGATCGATTTGAGTTTCTGCATCGTCATCCCGTTACGGTTCGGTGATCCAGAGCCGCTTCGTGTGGTAGGCGGCGTCCAGCCCGCCGATCGCCTCCAGACCGGGGCGGTTCCACACGTACTCGGAGTTGAAGCGCGGGCGCAGGCGGTACACGGGGTTCCCGTTGTTGTCCGGGAACAGGCTGGTGGGGATCGCGAAGCCCGGGTACACCTGCCGGCCGGCCTGCGGGTCCGCGTCCGTGTAGTGGTAGCGGCGCATGTCCATCCACAGCTCGCTGTGCCCCCACGCCCACTGCGCGATGTACTTCTGCGTCATGATGTGCGACAGCGTCAGGTTGGCCGCCGTGGGCACCACGGCCGGGCTGGCCAGGAACGCCGCGCGCTCCGTCGCGGTGATCTGCGTCGGGGTCTGCCCCGCGTCGTTGTTGCGCGCGTTCACGAAGTCGATGTGCGCGCCGATCCCGTTGCGGTACGCCGTGAGCGCCACCGTGCGCTGGCCGGACCGGAGCGCCGCCTCGGCCTTCACGAACTGGAGCTGCGCGTACGTCATCACGGGCATCTTGGCCCGGTTGTCGAACAGGTAGCGGCCGGGCAGGTTCAGCCCGCCGAGCTCCGGGTAGCCGAAGAAGTTGTTCGGCCGCTGGGCCACCGGCAGCGCCCCGAAGTTGACCGTGTTCACGTCCAGCCCGCGGTACTGCCCGTCCGGCGCCGGCGCCAGCATCCGGCTCATGCGCGGGTCCACCACGCCGCCAAAGTGCGTCCCGTTCATGAGGTCAACCACGAACCGGGTCTGCCGGAACGCCTGGTGGTTGCTGCGGCTGCGGCCCAGGAAGTTGACGTCGTCGTTGTTGGTGCTCTGGTTGGTGTACGTGTGCAGCGCGTCGTCCGCGTTGCTGGCGAACGATTTGTCCACCGCCGCAATCACCTCGGCCGGCTTGTACGACGCCTTGTTGCTGTAATGGTTCAGGTTCATGGCCAGCAGGCCGTACGCGAACTTGAGCCACTTCTCGCGGTCGCCGTTGTACCAGCGGTCGCCGCGCCCCAGGTACACCGGGTCCACCCGGCCGTCGGTGCGCTGCAGGTTCTCGATCGCCAGGTTCAGGTGCCGGCGTACCTCCTCGTACGCGAACTCCTGGCTGTCGTAGTTGAAGGTCGACTTGTTGACGTCGAACGCCTCCTTGATGATGATCTCGCCATACAGGCTGGTGGCGGTATGCCATCCCCAGGCCTTCATCACGTGGCCCATGCCGAGCACGTCCCACCGCTCCTCGGCCTCGGCCTTGGCCATCATGTCGACCAGGTTCTGCCCCAGCATCCAGTACACGTTGCGCCACACCTCGCCGCCCTCGTCGCTGCCGGCGAGGTACCCCATGCGGTCGTACTGGTTGAGCGACGTGTTGCCGGTCGTGAACCACTGCTGGGTGTACCGCCCGATGAGGCGGCCGTCGAGCTGCAGCCCGGTGGCGATCTGGTGCTGCATCGGCGGGATGTACGTGTTCGCCGATACCGTTTCGGGCGCGTTCGGGTTGTTGTTGACGTCCAGGAAGTTTTCACACCCCGCGAGCAGGCCCAGCGAGCCGGCCACGAGTGCGATACGCGCATTTCTCATCTCAGAATCTCGTGCTGATGCCGAAGTTGATGCCGCGAGGCATAGGGAAGTTGCCGTAGTCGATGCCGGCCGCGCCGGAACCGCCCACCGCCGCGGTGTTGCCGTTCACCACCGGGTCGAGCCCCGAGTAGTTGGTCAGCAGGAACAGGTCGGTGCCCGTCACGAACACGCTGGAGTTCTGCCCGAAGCGCCGCGGAAGCCCCATGCGCAGCGTGACGTCGCGCAGGCGCACCCAGTTGATGTCCTTCTCGATGAACTGCTCCTCGCTCATCAGCGTGTAGTACCCGGTGTTGACGCCCGGCACCACCACGATGTTGTTCGGCGTCGGGTTGGGCGAGTTCTCCTTGCCGTCGCGCAGCACGCCGTCGATCACGCGGGGCTCGAAGCGGTCCAGCGTCCCCGTGGCGAGGCCGCGTGCCGTAAGGAAGTGCTGCGTGGCGTTCAGCACGTCGCCGCCGCGGCGCACGTCCAGCAGGAAGCTGAGCGAGGCGCGCCCGTAGCGCAGCGTGTTGGTGATCCCCGCCGTCCAGTCCGGCTGGCGGTCGTACCCCGCGTCGATGAACGCGGTGGAGCGCAGCGGAAGCCCGCTGGTGGGGTCGATCAGGATGTCGCCGTTGTTGTTGCGCAGGTAGAACTGGCCGGTCAGCGAGCGGGTCGAGAGCCCCTTGGCCGTGCCGTTGCGCACGTTGCCGTACAGCCACGTGTCGGACACGTACGACTCCGGCAGGTCGCGCGGCAGCGAGATCACCCGGCCCTTGGAGCGGTCGAAGTTGACCAGGAAGTTCCACTGGAAGCGGTCGCTCTGCACCGGCGTGCCGCGCAGCGACACCTCGAGGCCGGTGTTGCGGGTGACGCCTCCGTTGATGTTCAGCAGCACGAAACCCGTAGCGTAGCTTCCGCGCACGTCGTTGATGATCTGGTCGCGCGTGTCCTTGCGGTACATCGTCACGTCCAGCCCCAGCCGATCCTCGAAGAAGCCCAGCTCCGTTCCGATCTCGTACGAGCTGGCGAACTCCGGGCGCAGCCCCGGGTTCGGCCCGGTGAAGCCGTAGCCGTAGCCGCCGTACGACGAGGTCTTGAACTCGAGCGCCGAGCGGTACGCGTACGGGCGGGCGTCCTTGCCCACCTGCGCGTACGCCGCGCGCAGCTTGCCGGACATCACGTCGCCCAGCCCCGGGATCGCGTCCGAGAATACGAAGGCGGTGGAGATGGACGGGTAGAAGAACGAGTTGGCCCCCTGCGGGATCGTCGACGTCCAGTCGTTACGCCCGGTGACCGTAACGAACAGGTAGCGGTCGTAGTCCACCGTGGCGCTGCCGAACGCGCTCAGCAGGCGGCGCTGCGCGATCACGCTGCGGTTGCTGCGCAGCTGGGCGTTGTTCACCGAGACGAAGTCCGGCTCGATGAACTGCGTTCCCTGCAGCCCTTCCACGTTGGACTTGTCGTCGCGCGCGGAGCCGCCCACCAGCCCGGTGACGGAAAAGCGGCGGTTGAGCGTGCGGCGGTTGAAGTTAAGCACCGACTGCGCGCTCAGGTTGCGCGTGATGTCGGTGTCCACGCCGATGATGCCGTTGTTCGAGATCCCGAACGTGCTCTCCGGGTGGCGGACGATCTGGTTCTGGTTCGTGTAGCTGTCGACCCCCAGGTTCGTGCGGAGGTTGCCGAACGAGAAGGGCGAGAGCACGAAGCCGAAGTTGGCGAGCAGCCGGTTGGTGCGCGACTGCACGTCGTTCTTGTCGGTGCTGAAATACGGGTTGTCGACCTCGGCGCCGCCAGAAAGGCTGGTCACGCGGCGGCGCGTGCCGGCAGGGGTCAGGTAGTCGCTGGCCCGGTCCGTCTGCGGCCACACCAGCAGGCCGATCAGCGGCCCGTTGGCGCCCTTGAAGTCCTGGTCGTTGGCGGCATTGGCGTACTGCATCGACAGGTCGACGTTCAGCCAGCGGTTGACCTGCGCCTGCGACGCGCCCGTCACGTTGATGCGGTCGTAGCGCGTGCCCGGCACCACGCCTTCCTGCTGCGTAAGGCCCGACGAGATGCGGTAGTTCACCCGGTTGTCCGCGGCGGCGCCGCTGAACGCCAGGTTGTGCTTCTGCGTCCTGCCGGTCTGGAAGAAGCCCTCCACGTTGTCGTAGAAGGTCGTCGAGTCCGCGTACGGCAGGCCGAAGAACTGGAAGGTGCTGCCCCCCACCCCGCTGATGCCGAACTCGCGCTGCAGCTCGGGGCGGGTGCGGGTGCTCTCGAAGCGGAAGCTGTTGTTGTACTCGATCCCGCCGCGCCCGGCCTTCCCGCGCTTGGTGGTGATCACGATGGCGCCGTTGGCCGCGTCGATGCCGTACAGCGCCGACGCCTCGGGCCCCTTGAGCACCGTCAGCGTCTCGATGTCCTCGGGGTTGATGTCGGCGGCGCGGTTGGTGAAGTCCACCCCGCGGTTGGTCAGCGCCGTCGACGAGCCCGGGGCGTCGGAGGCCATCGACGCCGTGTTCAGCGTCTTGTTGTCCATCGGCAGGCCGTCCACGATCATCAGCGGCTGGTTGCTCCCGCTGATGGAGCTCACGCCCCGGATGGTGATGGACGACGATGCGCCCGGCGTGCCGGAGGAGGTGGTCACCTCCACGCCCGCCACGCGCCCCTGCAGCGCGTTCACGAAGTTCTCGCGCTGCGTCTGCGCGATCTCTTCACCGCGCACGCTCTGCTGCGCCGTGGCCACGGAGCGCTGCGCCGTGGTCTGCCCCAGCGCCGTCACCACCAGCGCGTCGAGCGCCACCGCCGCGGAGGAGAGGGTGAAGTTGACCTGCGTGGCCTGCCCCGCCGTAACCTGCGCGGTCTGCTCGCTGGTGGTGTGGCCGATGAGCGACGCGCGCACGCGCTGCGTGCCCGCGGGCACGCTGCCCAGCGTGTACTCGCCCCCCGCGGAGGTGACGGTGCGGATCGCGGTGTTGGGGATGGACACCTGCGCCCCGCTAATGGGACGGTTGGAGCCGCTCTCCACGACTCTGCCCCGGACGCTGCCGGTCGCCTGTGCGGCGAGTGGATCGGGCGACACACCGAGCCCCGCCGCGAGCGCGGCGAAGAGCAGGATCGTCATCGCACGAGCTTTGTAGATCATCCTTTTCCTCCTGATGGGATGCACTGCCTGATGAGATGGGACAACGGGAGACGGCACGGACTCAGCGGACGAGCGGAATCTCATCTCCTCCTGCGGGCGGTGAGGTGACGGGCGGAACCCCGGCTCTGGATGAGGAAGCGGGAGTTACTGACTAACTCCTTGTCCTGCGGCGAGATGGGGACGGGCTGCAAGATCGGTGACTGGTAATGGGACGCTAATGTAAACTATGTAACGTCCCCGCCGCAAGAATGACAATATCCGCCTTTGGGCGCGCTTCCAGTAGCCGACACAGAAGCGGCCACCGTGCGTCCAATAGCTACGGAACGCGGAAACCCTTGAGCGCTCCCTCTGCGCCGCCACATCTCCAGAATCCTTTGAAAAAGGGTCTCACGAGGAGGCGCGGAGGCGCGGAGGCGCGGGAGAGAACGGCGACTGCATGGCTCACACTGGCTCACACAGAGACACAGAGCCACAGAGGAAAGACAGCGAAGATCTCTCTGTGGCTCTGTGTCTCTGTGTGGGATGCGGTTCGTTACAGCTTCCAGATGCGCTTGGCGTACTCGCGCACCGAGCGGTCGCTGCTGAAGTAGCCGCAGCGGGCCACGTTCAGGATCGCCATGCGCGTCCACCGCTCGGGGTCGCGGAAGGCGGCGTCGACCTCGTCCTGCGCGGCCAGGTAGGCGTCGAAGTCGGCGAGCAGCATGTACTCGTCGTGGTGCAGGAGGCTGTCCACCAGGGGGCGGAAGCGTCCCGGCTCGTCGGGCGAGAGCTCGCCGCTGGCGATGAACTCCAGGACGCGCCGCAGCCGGGGGCTCGCCTCCACCTCGGCGCGCGGGTTGTAGCCCTCCGCCTTGCGCCGCCCCACCTCCTCGGCGGTCAGGCCGAAGATGAAGATGTTGTCGCGCCCCACCGCCTCCGCGATCTCCACGACCGCGCCGTCCAGCGTGCCGATGGTGAGCGCGCCGTTCAGGGCGAACTTCATGTTCCCCGTACCCGACGCCTCGAAGCCCGCGGTGGAGATCTGCTCGGAAAGGTCGCTGCCCGGGAAGATGCACTCCGCCAGCGACACCCGGTAATCCGGGATGAACGCCACCTGGAGCACCTTGCTCACCCGCGCGTCGCCGTTCACCCGGCCGGCCAGCGCGCTGATGAGCTGGATGATCAGCTTCGCCGTCCAGTAGGTGGGCGCCGCCTTGCCGCCAAAGAGCACCGCGCGCGGCACCGCGTCCGGCTTGTCCGTGTCGCGCAGCTGCAGGTACTCGTCGGCCACGCGCAGCGCGTTCAGCAGCTGGCGCTTGTACTCGTGCATGCGCTTGACGTGCACGTCCATCAGCGCGTGCGGGTCGATCTGCACCCCCGCCTCCTTCTTCACCAGCTCCGCCAGCCGCTGCCGGTTGCGCGCCTTGGCCGTGCGCCACTGGTTGCGGAACTCGGCATCCTCCGCGAACGGCTCCAGCGCGGAGAGCTGCGGCAGGTCGGTGATCCACCCGTCGCCGATGGCGCCCGTGATCAGCCGCGACTCGCCGGGGTTGGCCTTGAGCAGCCAGCGCCGCTGCGTCACACCGTTGGTCACCGAGGTGAAGCGGTCGGGCCACAGCTCGGCGAAGTCGCGGAAGATGCGCTCCTGCAGGATCTGCGTGTGAAGCTGGGCCACGCCGTTCACCGTGTGGCTCCCCACGATGGCCAGGTGCGCCATCTTCACCAGCCCGCCGGAAAGGATCGCCATGCGCTCCTCTCGCCCCGGGTCCGCCGCGAATGCCTCGCGGACGCGGTTGCGGAAGCGGCGGTCGATCTCGCGAACGATCTCCAGGTGGCGCGGAAGGAGCCGGCCGAAGAGCTCCTCGCTCCACGTCTCCAGCGCTTCGGGGAGCACCGTGTGGTTGGTGTACGCGAAGGTCTGGCGCGCGATGTCGAACGACTTGTCCCACTCCATCTCGTGCTCGTCCATCAGGAGCCGCATCAGCTCCGGGATGGCGACGGCGGGGTGGGTGTCGTTGAGCTGCACCTGCACCTTGTCCACGAAGTCCGTGAAGGTGCGGCGCTCGGTGAGGTAGCGCGCCAGGATGTCCTGGAGCGTGGCCGAGACGAAGAAGTACTGCTGCTTCAGCCGCAGCTCCTTCCCCTGCCCCGTATCGTCCGGCGGATAGAGGACCTTGGAGATCGTCTCCGTCTGCGTCTTCGCCTCCACCGCGGCGATGTAGTTGCCGCGGATGAAGTCCTCCAGGTCGAACTCCTCGGTCGCCTTGGCGGACCAGAGGCGCAGCGTGTTCACCGTGCCGTTGCGGTAGCCGGGGATGGGGGTGTCGTACGCCATCGCCAGCACGTCCTGCGTCTCCACCCAGCTGAAGTGGACGCGGCCCTCGGCATCCTTTTCACCCAGCACGCGCCCGTAGAACTTCACCGGGTAGGTGCGGTCCGGGCGGGCGATCTCCCAGGGGTTGTCGTCGCGCAGCCAGTTGTCCGCCTTCTCCACCTGCCGGCCGGCGGTGATGGCCTGCTTGAAGATCCCGTGCTGGTAGCGGATCCCGTAGCCGTAGCCGGGGAGCTTCAGCGTGGCCATGGAATCCAGGTAGCAGGCGGCGAGGCGCCCCAGGCCGCCGTTCCCCAGGCCGGCGTCGGGCTCCACCTCCTCCAGCTCCTCCACGCGGTACCCCACCTCCGCCAGCGCCTCGGCGGCGGCGTCCTCCATCCCCAGGTTCAGGAGGGCGTTGCCAAAGGTGCGCCCCATGAGGAACTCGAGCGACAGGTAGTAGACGCGCTTGGCGTTCTCGCTGTGGTAGCGCGCCTGCGTGTCCGCCCAGTGCCCCGCCATGCGGTCGCGCAGCGTCCACGCGGCGCTCATGTAGACGTCGCGCTCGGTGGCCGTGCCGCGGTCGCGGGCCAGGGTATACTTGATGTGGTCGTCGATGGCCCGCTTGAGCGCATCCACACGCGTCGTGCGGCGCCCCGCGTCCAGGACGTTTGCTTCGGACATAGTCAGGAGATACTGAAAGAGATGCGGCGGCCGGGGCGGTCGCCGCGAAGTAAGGATCGTGGCCGTGGAACTGCAATCTCACACGGAGACACGGAGACACGGAGGAAAGGCAAGAAGTCCCTCTCTGTGGCTCTGTGTCTCCGTGTGAGCCATGCAGTTGCGATTCTTGAAGGGATGCTCCGTAAAGCTACCCATCCCCGTCCGCCTGCGGAAGTGCCGCGTGGCGGTCCTCGGCGCGGCGCGATGGGAGCGAGAGCAGGAAGCGCGACCCCGCGGGCCGGTCGAACTCCGCCCAGGCGCGCCCGCCGAGCGCTTCGACCGTCTCGCGCACGATGCTCAGCCCCAGTCCAGTACCCTCGATGCCCGTCACCGTTTCGCCGTGCGCGCGAAAGAAGCGGGTGAAGAGATCGGCGCGCTTCTCCGGCGGCACCCCCAGCCCGTTGTCCTCCACCTCTACCACCAGCTCCCCGCCGGGCGCCAGATGCCCGCCGATCCGCACCCAGCGCGGGTCGGCCGCGGGGTCCGAGTACTTGATGGCGTTGGACAGGTAGTTGGTGAGCGCCAGCTCCAGCGCCGCCGCGTTGACCTCCACCTGCGGCATCTCGGCGTCGATGCGCACCTCCACGCCCGCCGACTGCGCCATCTCGCGGAGCTGCCGCGCCACCTCCGCCACCACGCTGGGGAGCACCACGTTGCGCTGGCGGCGCATCCCGGGATCCATCCGCGACAGCTCGATCAGGTTCTCCAGCGCCCCCTGCATGGCGTGCGCATTCTCCACCACGATGCGCGCGAAGCGCTCCCGCCGCGCCGGGTCGGCCGAGATGTCGGGGTCGGCCAGCAGCTGCCCCGCCCCCAGCACGGCGCCGATGCGGTTCTTGAGCTCGTGCGACACCATGCGGTTGAAGCCGCGCAGCCGCTCCTCGCGCTCGTTCACCCGCTCGGCGCCCAGACGCAGGTAATGGGTGGTGGTCACCTGCTGGATGATGGTGACGGCGCGGAAGAGGCGGTGCGCGCACGCCAGCAGCTCGGAGCGTGTGCACTCCTCGTCGATGTCGTCGACCGTGCGCACCAGGAACGCGAAGAGGACGCCGCCCAGGATCTCGTACTCCTTGAGGATCTGGTGCGCGTCGAAGCCCTGCGAGTAGCGCAGCTCCCCCAGCTCGATGGCCTTGGCGGTGACGGGCGCGTCGGCGCTGATCTCGTCCGCGGGGTCTTCCATGTAGTCCGCGATGCGGTCCATCAGCAGCGGGACGTGGTTCAGCAGCTCGTCGGTGGGAAAAACGCGGTTGGGGTCGATCGCTACGCGCGCCACGATCCGCTCCAGCCAGCGGCGCGTGAGATCTTCCCGGGCTTCGCGCATCCGCCCGGCGAGCGCCGCGGCGAGCCTGCAGTTGATGTTGATCTCCATCGCGCTCGCGACTCGCCTTGAGGGTAAGTGGGATCTCCACAAGCATGTTGCAGGCCACGGGCCGTGCCGTATTCTGCATCGCAACCGCGGCTCACACAGAGACACAGAGGCAGACGGAAAGAACTACGTTGCTTCGGCGATGGTGGGCCGCGTACCGAGCACGGACTGGTTCCGCCCACGCTGCTTGGCCTCGTACAGCGCCTCGTCGGCCGTCTGCATGAGCGTCGTGGGATTGATTCCGGGGACGGCCTCGGCGATCCCCAGGCTCGCCGTCACCTGGAACGGCTCGCCTTCCGGCGTGCTGAAGCGCTCGGCGGCGAGCGCGGCGCGGAACTGCTCCGCGAAGCCGCGCGCCTCGTCGGCGGAGCGGTCGACCACGATCACCGCCAGCTCCTCGCCGCCGATGCGCGCGGCGAGGTCCACCAGGTGCGCCTGGTGCAGCAGGAGCTGGCCCACGCGCGCGAGCACCTCGTCGCCCGCCACGTGGCCGTAGCGGTCGTTCACCTGCTTGAAGTGGTCGAGGTCGATCAGCACGAGGACGAGCCGCAGGCTGCTTCGCTCGAGGCTGGCGAGATGCTGGGAGAGGGTGTCGCTGAAGACGCGCCGGTTGGCGAGGCCGGTGAGCGCATCGGTGTTGGCGCGCGCCTCCGATGCCGCCCAGTGCCCCGCCGTCGTCCGTCCGAAGACGAGCAGGAGTCCGATGAAGCCGAACCAGAAGAGCCCCGGCACTCCGGGGATCAGCGTCAGGGGGCGCACGACGCCGTACTCCGCCAGCAGGTCCGCGATCACGGTGCCGGCAAACACCGCCACGCCGCCCACGAGCGGCCTCGCCAGCGGCGCGTTCCTCCGCGCCTCCGCCACGATGCGCCCCACCAGGAAGGCGATCCCCAGCAGCACCGCCGCGTCCAGGATGGTGTGCGGCAGGTGCACGCGCCGCAGCGGGAGGAAGAGGACCAGGGGGATGGAAAGCGCGTAGACCGCCAGCGCCGCCTTCTCCCACACCCTGAAGCGCAGGTCGAAAAGCGCCCGCACCAGCATCGCGGTCGAGAGCGCGGCCATCACCTCGGCCAGGATCAGCCCGCGCAGCCGGTCGGAGACGGGGATCACGCTCTGGTAGAGGGCCGGCGCGAACCCCAGCCCGTGCAGCGCCACGCTCAGGCAGAGGAGCGCGAACCAGAGGTTCTCGGTGGTGGTGTGGCGGACGGTGAAGAAGAAGAGGAGGTGGTACACCCCCAGCGTGGCGAAGATGGCCACCAGCACCGCGATCGCGAGCTCCCCGTGCGGCTCCCTCTCCATCATCACGGCGGCCGGCCCGAACCTCACCGGCGCCATCACCCCGCCCGTGGCGCGGTCGTCGAACACCCGGATCGCCAGCAGGTGATCGGGGCCCCTGCCCAGCGCGACGGCGCCGGGCGGCACCGGCACCAGGCGCGGCCCCGCGGACTCACGGAAGCGCGGCGGCAGCGATCCCTCGGCGGCGATCCTGCGCCCGTTCCAGAACAGTTCGTACGCGCCGCCCACGTTGGGCATTCGCACCGCCAGCGCCTCGTCCCCGCGCACCGCGGCGGCGGGGATGCGGGTGCGGTACCAGACCCACCCCTCGTGCCCGGGCAGCGCGCGGTGCCAGCGTCCGAACGCGCGCAGCGGCATCCACCCGGGCCCATCGCCACCCGCCGCCCATGCCGTGTCGTCGCCCGCGCGGATCTCCCAGCGGCTCGCCGGCAGACTGGTGACCTGCGCATGGCCGGCGGACGCCGCGCCCATCGCGAGCAGCGCAGCCAGGGCGAGCCACCGCGGGATGCGGCGGTTCTGCAGAGCCATCATCATAAAGGAGGAGAACAGCGCGAAAGGAGACAACTGCGGATCGGGTTCGGCGGAGCCGGTGCTGCGGAGCGTCCCCTGAATGTGCACCGGAAACGCATGGCAGACCAGTGCGGCGCGCGAAACGCCGCGGCGTGCACGTGATCCCATTTCCCCGCGTGCATCCGCGGCGTACGTTGCGTGCACCCGCATCTCCCCACGCAACCCGGCCGCGCCCATGCTCGCACGCACCCTCGCGCCCCTCCTCCTGCTGGCCGCCTGCGCACCCGCGGCGCCGCGCCCCGTCGCCCATGCCGCGCTGGAGGCGGAGGTGCGCGACATCATCCGCCGCGCCGCCGGCGACACGGCCGAGGTCTCCGTCGCCTTTCGCGACCTCGCCACGGGAGACTCGCTCCTGATCGACGCGCGCAAGACGATGCACGCGGCCAGCACCATGAAGGTGCCGGTGATGCTGGAGCTCTTTCGCCGCGCCGACGCGGGCGAGCTGCGCATGGACGAGCTCGTACCGGTGAGCAACGAGTTCCGCAGCATCGCAGACGGCAGCACCTACACCCTGAGCCGCGCGGACGACAGCGACACCACGCTCTACGGGCGCGTGGGCCAGCGCGTGCCGCTCCGCGAGCTGCTGGAGCGGATGATCACGCGCTCCAGCAACCTGGCCACCAACCTCCTGATCGACCGCGCCGACCCGCGCCGCATCGCCACCACGCTTGCCGGGCTGGGCGCGAGCGAAGTGAAGGTGCTGCGAGGCGTGGAGGACGGCCCCGCCTTCCGCGCCGGGATGAACAACGCCACCACCGCGTACGGCCTGATGCGCGTGATGGAGGCGATCGCCGGCGGGCGGGCCGCATCGCGCAGCTCCACGGACGAGATGCTCGCGATCCTGGGACGGCAGGAGTTCCGCGAGATGATCCCGGCCGGGCTGCCCGCGGGGGTGCGCTCCGCCAACAAGACGGGTAACATCACCCGCATCGCGCACGACGCCGCCATCGTCTTCCCCGACGGCCGCGCGCCCTACGTGCTGGTGGTCCTCACCCGCGGCTTCGCCCGTGACAGCGTGGCCGCGGCGACCGGGCGCGACATCTCGGCCGCCGTCTACCGCCACGTCGCGCGGCGCTGAGGCTCACTCCTCGGAGGCGGGGCGGACGGCCTCGATCCGCTCCCCCTCGCGCACGCGCGCGCGCCCGCTGTTCATCGACCGGCGCTCCTCTCGAAGCCCGTCGCCGAGGGCGACCTGAAGGATGACGTGCGCGGCGCGGGTGAGGGCGGGGTTCCAGGTGGCGGTGCGGCCGTCGTCGGAGAGGCGCGCGGGGATCGGCTCGGTCATGCGGAAAACGGGGGATCGGATGGACGGGGGAGCGCCGCAAAGCTAGATTCGGGCGGCGCGCCGCACCACGCGGCGCGCCCCTGACACGACCCGAGGACGACACATGGCCGAGATTACCTGCGTCCGCTGCGGACAGAACAAGCCGGCGCTTCCCTTTCCGCCGTTCAACAACGACTTCGGCAAGCGCATCCAGGCGGAGATCTGCCAGGAGTGCTGGGCGCAGTGGCTGAAGCACCAGACGATGCTCATCAACCACAACGGCCTCAACCTGCGCGACCCCGAAGCCCGCAAGTACCTTCTGGAGAACACCGAAAAGTTCCTCTTCTCCACCGGCGACGCCGAGCAGGTCGACACCACGAAGCAGGGCACCATCCAGTGGTGAGCTGATCGCCGTCTGCGCAAAGCTGAGCGCCGTTCCCGGGTCCGGGGGCGGCGCTTTGGTTTGGCGGGTGGGTGGAGGCCGGAGATGGGCGGGCGAGTGAACTCGCTGCAACAACAGCACAAAGTCCGCCTTCGCGGACTCGGGGTCTGATGCCGGCGTGCACGAGCCGGCTTTAGCCGCCTTCCCGTGGTTCCAGCCGGGGGCTTCAGCCCCCGGTTCCCGCGGTTGTTGGACCACTCCGCCCCGCATTTCGACCCTCCACCTTCCGCGCCTGCTCCGCCAGCACCGCATCCACCAGCGGCGCGGGGTCGAAGCGCACGGGGTCGGTGGCGGGGAGGCCGGTCTCGTCCTGGGTGCGGGCGACGGCGTCGCGGGCCTGGGCATCCGTCAGGTCCCAGGTGTTCAGCGAGACGGCGATGACGCGCGAGGGCTTGAGCGGCTCCACGACCGCCTCACACAGGCGGATGGCGTCCGGCACGGGGGGGAGCGGCATCCACCTGTACGCGCCGTTGCCGCCGTACGGAAAGGTGCGCGACGGGAGGTGGCAGAGGATCATCGCGTCGGGGAGCGTGCCGTGGACGAGCCCCATGGTGACGCCGGAGTAGCCGGGGTGCACCAGCGACCCCTGCCCCTCCACCAGCACGATGTCGTTGCCGTCGCACGCCTGCAGCACCAGCCGCTCCGCCGCCCCGGCGATGAAGTCCGCCACCACCGAGTCCACCGCGATCCCCCACCCCTCGATCAGGAGCCCGGTCTGGCCGGTGGCGGCGAATCCCACGCGCGCGCCGCGGGCCCGTAGCGCGTTCCGCACCTGGAGCGCCGCCGTCATCTTCCCGATGTTGCAGTCCGTCCCCACCGTCAGCACGGTGAGGGGCTCCACGTCGCGCGCGAGGCCGTGCGCCACCGGCAGCCCCGGCGGCGGCTTGCGCAGATCGTGGATCCGCACCCCCGCGCGCCCGGCGAGCGCCGCCAGCTCCGGGTCGTCGCCCAGGTAGAAGTGCAGCCCGCTCACCACGTCGAGCCCCGCCGCGATGGAGGCAGCGAGTACGCCGCGCCACGAATCCGGGAGCTGCCCTCCCTGTGGCGCGATCCCCACCAGGAGCGCCGTGGGGGCGCCGCGCAGCCCCTCCTCCACCGTCCCCACCACCGGAATCGCGCCGCCGAACCCCAGCACGTCCTGCACGGTGCGGCCGGCCTGCGTGGAATCGAGCACCGCCACGATCCGCTCCGGCAGGTACCGGATCGCGCTGTTTGCGGTCTTGCTGGTGAGCGGGCCGAAGAGGGCTTCGGTGAGGATCAGGTAACGGTGCGTGGCGAGTGTATGGGGCACGGGAGTCTGGAAGTGCGTGAGTGCGGAAGAAAGTGCTAAGTGCTAAGTGCTAAGTGCTAAGTGCTAAGTGCCAAGTGCCCAGTGGCTGCCGCGACGCACCAGGCCCACCGCACGACTTGGCCCCCCGATTGTCATCCTGAGAGAGCCGCCTCGCGGACATGCGCGGCTCACTCCGGGGCTCCTGCGGCGAACGAAGGAACCAGCCGGCGAGCCGAGAGAACGGCGGGACCTGCGAGCCTCTCGGCACGTGCAGTAGATCCTTCACTCCGCGCCACGGGTCGGAGGAAGGGCCGGGACGGTGCAGCGCGTCGTCAGGATGACAATAGGGGGGGTGCCATGGGCAATCGCGCCGTCCCTGCTGTCCCCTGTCCCCTGTCCCCTGTCCCCTGTCCCCTGTCCCCTGTCCCCTGCTGTCCCCTGTCCCCTGCTGTCCCCTGTCCCCTGCTGTTCCCGTTCCCCGTTCCCCAATTCCCCCGCCGTCCCCTCACCGCGGCGCCGCGCCCGCCTCCTCCAGAATCGCGGGGATGCTCACGGAGCCGGCGGGGAGGCGAAGCACGCTCTCCGGCAGGCGCACCTCCGCGGGGGCGTCGCGCACGAAGCGGCGGAAGCCCTTCCCCTCCAGGAGGCGGTGGACGTAGATGCGGCGCACGATCACCATCACCGTCGCCAGCACGGGGACGGCCACCAGGAGGCCCGTCAGCCCCATCAGCTCGGCCATGATCAGGACGCTCAGGATGGAGAGCACCGGCGGCAGGTGCACCCGCCGCTCCATGATGAGCGGGTGGATGAAGTTGGCCTCCACGATGTGGATCACCACCCCCAGCAGCACCACCAGGAACGCCCGCCCCAACCCGCCCGACCCCAGCACGAAAAGCGCCGGGAGCAGCGTGGAGACGAGCGTCCCAAAGAACGGCACCATCACCACCACCCCCGTGAACACCCCGAACGCCAGCGCGAACGGCACGTCCAGCAGGAGGAGGCCCACGTACGTGAGCGCGCCCAGAAAGAACATCGCCAGGATCTGACCGCCGATCCACGCGCGCAGGCTGCGCCCCAGGTCCGCCAGGATGTCGCGGACCAGCTCGCGGTGCACCGGCGGCGTCAGCGAGATGATCCCCTCGCGGTAGAGGCCGGGGCGGAGCGCCATGTACATCCCCATCACCAGCACGCTGATGAAGTTGATCAGCACGTGCAGCGTGCCGAACAGGTACGGCACCAGCCCCGCGAAGTACCCGCCAGCGCTCGACATCATCGTCGAAACCTGGTTCTGAAGCTCGGCGGGGGGGAGCGCGGCGGCGAGGATCGGGTAGCCGCTCACCAGCTCCGTCAGCCGGTCCACCCCCTGCGACATCAGCTTGGGAAGCGCCGCGATCAGCTCCTGCGTCTGGTGCAGCACGGGGGGGATCACCAGCCAGAAGACCCCCGTCGCCCACACCGCCGTAAAGAGCAGCGCCAGCGGCAGCCCCAGCGCCGGGCGAATGCGGAAGCGGTCCTCCAGGAACTCCGAGATGGCGGTGAGATACACGGCGAAGAGCGCCGCCAGGAACACCAGCAGCAGCACCTCGGCCACGCTGTACACGAACAGGAGGAGGAGCACCGTGAACACCGTCGCGGTGAGCACCGCGTACGGGGAGCGCTCCGTGGCTGCGACCCTGCGTTCCTGGCCTGGCATGGGGCACTGCGGGTTGGATGGGCCCGGCGCCGCGCTCGGCGGCGCCTCCTTTTCGCAACCTAGCCGCGGCACCGGGGTTTGGAAAGCGGGCAAGCGGTCGCGCGGAACGGCTCCTGCGGCTGCATCGGCTCCCGACGCCAGCGCGACGCAACGCCTTTCACGAGCACCCGATGAACGACAGGAAGCCGCCCCATCACGTGCACCAGGACCCCGACGCGACGCTGCTCTGGGAGCCACCCGCCCGGCCGGGCGCGCCGGCGCCCGAAGCCGCGGCGCCGCCTCGCACGCGGCGCGCGCGCGTGTGGCGCGTGGTGAAGTGGGTGCTCTGGGGGCTGCTGGCGTACTACCTGTTCTGCGTCCTGCTCCTGGTCGTCTACCGCTTCGTGCCGCCGCCCACCACGGGCGTGCGCATCGAGCGCCGCATCCAGGCGCTCGTCGCCGGGCGCGAGTACGAGGCGCGGCGGGAGTGGGTGCCCCTCGCGGAGCTGCCTCGCCACCTGCCCCGCGCCGTCGTCGCGGCGGAGGACGGGCGCTTCTGGCAGCACCGCGGCTTCGACTTCAAGGAGATGATGAACGCCCAGCGCGAGGCGGCCGGCGGCGTGCGCTTCCGCGGCGCGTCCACGCTCACGCAGCAGCTGATGAAGAACCTGTTCGGCTGCACCTGCCGCAACCCGGTGCGCAAGCTGTACGACCTGGCGCTCACCCCCGCCGCGGAGCTGATCCTGGGCAAGAACCGGATCCTGGAGCTGTACGCCAACGAGGTGGAGTGGGGCGACGGCGTCTATGGCGTGGGCGAGGCGGCGCGGGAGCACTACGACGTGAGCGCCCGCCGCCTGACGCGCACGCAGTCCGCGGGCCTCGCAGCGCTCCTCCCCAACCCGCGCGAGCGCACCCCCCGCAACACCCCCGAGTACCGCCGCGAGATCCTGCGCCGCATGAGCTTCCGCGGCTGGTGAACGGCGGCTGCCGCAGACAACAATCCCGACCTTGGTGAGGTCGGGATCTGCCGTTCCGGCTACGCCCCCAACAGGATCTCGACGGCGGAGGGGATCACGCGACCCCTGCTAGCGCGTCCTCCGAGCCCGCGATCCAGCGCTTGGGACCGCGAAGCGCCGCGGTCACGAACCCGCCGTCACCCCCCTCCAGAACGCGCTTCAGTTTGCCGCGGGTGAAGCGCTTTACGTCCACTTCGCGGTCGAGGAGAAGCTCCGCGGAAGTCGTGGCGCGTCCCAGGTCGGCCGAGACGATTTCGTCACCCAGGATGAAGAGGTCCACGTCGCTCTCGGGACGCGCTTCCCCGCGGGCGACAGAGCCGAAGACGAACGCGGCTTCTACGCCGGCGACATCCGCGAAGGCTTCCGTTAGGACCTCCGCCGGATCGGCAAAGGATCGCACCAGTGCGAAGAGCGCCTTCCAGCGCGGGTTCGCGTGCTCCAGCCGGTAGACAACCGTGTCGTTCTCCCGCGACCGCTCCAGAATCCCCCACCGTTCGAGCCGTCGCAGCTCCGTCTGGAGAGAGCGGCTGCCAAGCCCGGTATGCCGTTGCAGGGCGCGAAAGTGCAGCCGCGCGTCCGGGCGCACCGCGAAGTGCAGCACCAGGCGGGCAAGGGCGCGCGAACCCATGACATCGAAGAGGGGGCTGTCGTTCCTCAAGGTTGTTCTCAGTCGGATGTGCGCTCAAAAGTAGCGCACGAAAGATGTTGCGGTCAAACTCGGCAGGGAACGCGCCGACCATGCGGTGAGGGATGCGCGAATCCCAGAGAGAGAGGGAGCCGGCTTACAAGCTGGCTCCCTTTTCTGTCTCTTCGAGGCGTGTGCAGCCGGTCAGATACATCCGTCCCGCAGTAAAACACGCTGGCCGATCAGGAGCGTTCCCTCCGGAGCACCGGAGTGCTGCTCGCCGCCGCGTAAACGGAGCGGCACTCAGCCATAGGTTGAAAGCGGCCAAAACATGGAGATCGTTTTCAAGCCATTCGGCAAATCCTTAGATGGCGCCTTTCATCTGCTCCGCCAGGGAATTCGGCAACGCAGGTTTCGATCTTACGCAAACGGGAGTTGCCGACGCCGGGCGCAATATTGGGTCAGAAAAGGGCTTACCCGGCATGCATCTAGCATGCAGCATTCCAGAGCGGAAACACGCGAGCCGTTTTGTTGGTCCGTGCATACACACGTTCGACTTTACCTTGCCACTGACATCCTGCAGGCGGGCTGGAGGAGCTGTTGAACGCGCCTGGAGCGCTGCAGCAGTAATGCCAACCTACCCCCAGCGGTGCACTGGTCCACCCAGAGCCTGTCAGGAAAGATGTCGATGCAATTCGAGCGGAACCTGACTCTGGCGGCGGCATTCGGCATCGCCGCACGCCAGCATGCCGACCACACCGCGGTGATCGAGGGCGACCGTTCGATCTCCTACGCCAGGCTGGCGGAGCTGGCCGGCGGCATCGCCTCACTGATCCAGACTACAACCATCAGCTCGCGCGGACCTCCGAAAGCCGGCGAGCCGATCGGTCTTCTGCTCGATCATGGCCTGGACATGGTGGCGGCGATCCTCGGCGCGCTGGGCGCGGGGCGGTGCTACGTGCCGCTGGACACGACCTACCCCCCGGACCGCCTGCGGGCGATGCTGGAACAGGCCGGAGCGACGGAGATCGTCACCCGGCAACGGCACCGGAAGCTGGCGGAGGAGATCGTACCGGCGACCCTCGCCGGCACCTCGCACGTCCATGAGATCGACGCGGCAGCCCCGGCACGCTTCGCCCGCGCTTCCGTCGATCCCGCGCAGCCCGCCTACATCCTCTTCACCTCCGGCTCCACCGGACGGCCCAAGGGCGTATTCCACAGCCACCGCGGCGTGCTGCGCGGGATCGCAAACCACATCAACAACCTGAAGCTCGCCCCCGGTGATCGGCTCAGCCTGGTCACCTCGTTCAGCTACGACATGGCGGTGAGCGACCTGTACGGGGCGCTGCTGAGCGGCGCGACGCTGGTGCTGTGCGACGTGCGCACGCAGGGAATCGCGCGCCTCGCCGCCGCCGTCGCAAAGCACGAGGTGACCGTCTACCACTCCACGCCCACCGTCTTCCGCTCGCTGGTCGACTTCCTGGTGGAGACGCAGGGCCCCTCGGTGAGGCTGCCCAGGGTGCGGCTGGTGCTGCTGGGCGGGGAGCAGACCACCCGCACCGACCTGCGCCTTTCGCGGGCGCACTTCGGCGCGGAGTGCGTCTTCGTGAACGGCTATGGCGCCACCGAGGCCAGCTTCACCCTGCAGGCGCACATCCCCGTGGGGGTGAGCCTGACCGACGATGAAGCGACCGAGCCGGCGGAGCGGGAGGTGCTGCCGATCGGGCGGCCGCTGAACGGCTACGTGCCGGTGCTGCTGAGCCTCGTCGACGGCACGCCGCTGACCGGCGACGGACCGCTGGGGCCGGCGGAGCTGGCGATCCGCAGCGACTACCTGGCTCTGGGCTACTGGGGCGACGCGGCGGCGACGGTGGAGCGCTTCGGCGCCGACGGCAGGCTCTACCGCACGGGAGACGTGGTCCGCCGGCTGGAGGACGGCCAGTACGTGAACGTGGGCCGCATGGACCGCCAGGTGAAGGTGCGCGGCAACCGGGTGGAGCTGGGCGAGGTGGAAGCCGCGCTCGAGGCGCTGGACGGGGTGGTGCGCGCCGTGGTGGTGGCGCACCCGGACGCCACCGGCGCCAAGGAGCTGCTCGCGTTCGTGCGGCCCTCCGCCGGCTCCACCGCCGGCGCGGCCGAGCTGCGCAGGATGCTCGCGCAGAGGCTGCCCACCCACATGCTGCCGCAACGGCTTTCGACCGTCGCGGCCTTTCCGCTTACGGTGAGCGGCAAGGTGGACGTGCTGGAGCTGCTGGCCAACGTGCCGCCCCCGTACACGCCGCCTGGCGCGCACGCACCGCCGGTGGGCGAGCGGGAGGAGCTGGTGGGAGGGATCTGGTGCGAGGTGCTGGGCATCGGCCAGGCGGACCGGGAGACGAGCTTCTTCGACTCCGGCGGCAACTCGCTGATGCTGGCGCGGCTCCAGTACCGGCTGGCGCAGGCGATGGGCCGCGAGATCCCGCTGATCGAGCTGATCGGGCACCCGACCATCGCCGGGATCGCCCGGCTGCAGGACGACGGCGCCGGAAAGGCGCCGGACCGCGGGGTGATCACGCAACGAATGGCTGCCCGGCGCATTGCCCAGCAGCGGCGTTCAGCCGGAGCGGGCCAATGAAAGCGGACGAGATCGCCATCATCGGCATGGCGGGGAGGTTCCCCGGTGCCGAGGACGTGGGGGAGTACTGGGAGAACCTGGTGGCGGGGGTGGACTCCTCGCGCACGGCGACGGCGGGGATCGCCGACTTCGACGCCGAGTTCTTTGGCTTCGGCGCCGCGCAGGCGACGTACACGGACCCGCAGCACCGGATGTTCCTGGAGGTCGCCTGGTCCGCGTTCGAGGACAGCGGATACCTGCCGACCGAGGTGGACCTCTCCATCGGCGTCTTCGCCTCCACCTCGCTCAACCTGTACCTGATGATGCAGATGCGCGCGGGAGTGCACCCGCTGCCGCCGCACCAGACGGCCGACCACATGCCCGCGCTGGTGGCATACCAGCTCGGCGCGCGCGGGCCCACGATGGCGGTGCAGAGCGCGTGCTCCGGGTCGCTGGTGGCGGTGTGCGTGGCCGCGCAGAGCCTGCTCGACTACCGGTGCGACATGGCGATCGCCGGCGGCAGCCGGGTGCACCTTCCCGAGGCCGGCGACACGAGCGACGGGATGGCCGCGCCGGACGGCGTGGTGCGGGCGTTCGACCACGAGGCGACGGGCACGGCGTTCGGGAGCGGGGCGGGCGCGGTGGTGATGCGGCGCCTGACCGACGCGCTGGAAGACGGCGACCACATCCATGCGGTGCTGCGCGGCTGGGCGGTTACCAACGACGGCTCGGACCGCGGCGGATACTCCGTGCCGGGGGTGAACGGACAGGCCGCCGCGGTGGTGGAGGCGCTCGCGGTGGCGGATCTCTCCACCGAGGACATCGGCTTCGTGGAGGCGCACGGAAGCGGAACGCTGCTCGGCGACGCCATCGAGGTGACGGCGCTCCGCCGCGTCTTCAACAACGAGACGGTGCGGACGGTGTTCCTGGGGTCGGGGAAGACCAACATCGGGCACCTGGACGCGGCCTCGGGAATCGCCGGGCTCATCAAGACGATCATGACGGTGGAGCACGGGACGATCCCCGGGAACCTCCACTTCACCAAACCCAATCGGCAGGTCGACTTCGGCCCGCTGGTGGTGCCCACGGAGACGTTCCCCTGGCCGACGGAGGACGAGGCCGGCTGCGGCCGGATCGCCGGGGTCAGCTCGTTCGGGATGGGCGGCACCAACGCGCACGTGCTGGTCTCCGGCACGGACGCCGTCGCCCCGCGCAAGACGGGCGACGACGGGGAGCACGTGCTGTGGCTCTCCGCCCGCTCGCCCGAGGCGCTGAAGGAGATGGCCGGCCGGCTGGGTGAGCACCTGGAGGCGGTCGCGCCGCCGATCGCGGAGGTGGCGTTCACCCTGGCCACGGGGCGGGCCCGGTTCCTCTTTGGGGCGGCCGTGAGGTGCATCGACCTGGAGGAGGCGAAGGTGGGGCTCGCGTCGATCGCGGCGGGCGGCCCGGGCGACGACGCGGGGCCCGACGACAATCCCGATGCCGGCCCCCCGGGAAGGCGTATTCCGCTCCCCACCTACCCATTCGAGCGCCATCGCTTCTGGGCGCAGGGCGTGGAGGATCCGTCATGACCATGTTCGATACCCCCGTGCGCCCGGCCACGGTCGCGACGGCGACCCCGCGGCGGAGCGCGGCCGTCAAGCTGTTCTGCCTCCCCCACGCGGGTGCCGGGGCGAGTGCGTACGCCCGCTGGCCGGCCGCGTTCGGGCCATCGATGGAGGTGCACGCGATCCAGCTCCCGGGGCGGGAGAACCGGATCATGGAGGAGGCGCTGGTCGATCCGGACGCCATCGCGGCGACGATCCTGGGCTCGACCACCGGCCCCTTTGCGCTCTACGGCCACTCGATGGGCGCGCGGCTCGCCTTCGAGGTCGTGCGCGGCCTGCGCGCGTCCGGCGCGCGCCTGCCGGAGGTGCTGTACGTGAGCGGCTGCCGCTCGCCCCACATCACCGGCGGCGGGGTGCTGGACGGCCTGTCGCTGGCTGAAGACGAGGAGTTCATCGCCCGCCTGTGCGACGGCGGCGGGCTCCCCGCCGAGGTCCTGGCGGAGGAGGAGCTGCTGGAGCTGCTGCTCCCCACGCTGCGGGCCGACTTCACCTGGCTGGACGGCTACACCTACCTGGACGCGGAGCCGCTGCCGATCCCCATCGTCTGCTTCGCGGGCGACCAGGACATGACGGCGCCGTTGCACGAGATGGCCGGCTGGGAAGCGCAGACCAGCGCGGGCTTCACGCTGCACGTGCTCCCCGGCGGCCACTTCTTTCCGCGCGACAACCTCGCGGAGATGGTGAAGCTGATGCAGGGCGCGCTGCCCAACGGCAGGCCGGCCACTGCTTCGGCCACAGCGACGGCCGCGCCCCCGCCGGCTCCCGCTCCCACCCCGACCGCTCCGGCTCCGGCCGCGGTCCCGGTGCCCGCACCGGCCCCGGCCCAGGCGCGGGCGGAGCACCGCGTTCCGCTCGGCCGCTGGTCCGTGTGGCGCGACGCCATCCTGCGCACCACCGGCTTCCCCGCCGAGGGGCTCGACCGCTTCACCGCTCCCGAGTGCGCCGTGGCGGCCGATGCCTGGCTCGCCAGCGGCGGCGACCGCACCGCGTACGACGCGTGCTTCAACGAGGCGACCGCCGCCGGCAGCCAGCAGATCCGGGAAATCGCGGTCGACCCGCGCTTCCGCGAGGCGGTCACCTGGCAGAACCCGGTGGTTCGGCACACGCTCGACGGCCTCGCCTCCGGCACCCGCTACCGGCCGACCGTGGCCCGGCACCGGGAGTCGACCGTACTGCGCTACTGGCAGCGGTACTGCGCCAAGAACGAGACGATCGGCTTCTTTGGCCCCGTCTGCTGGGCGCGCGTGGACGCGAGCATGCCGGAGCTGGTGGAAGCCCGTCCCGGGCCGGGGCTGATCCGGCACCGGCGGGTGGCGCTGGAGTCGTGGGCGGTGCAGGCGTTCGCGGACTTCCTGGGGGCCGACCCGGCGCTGCGCCCCTGGCTGCGCCCGCGCCGGCAGCCCCACCTGGCGATCGTCGGCAGGTCCGTGCACTGGCCCCCCAGGGCCGACCGCGTGCTCTCGCCGGCGGAGCTTGCCGTGATGACGGCTTGCGACGGCCAGCGGACGGCCGCCGAGGTCGCACGCTCGCTGGGTCCCCGCCTAGACGACGGCTACCTGCTGATGGAGCGGCTGGCGGAGACCGGCCTGCTGCGCTGGGACTTCGACATCCCCACCGAACCGGGGGCGGAGGCGGCGCTGGTGGCCCAGATCGACGCCATCGGCGATCCGGCGGTGCGCGACAGGGCCGCGGCGTCGCTGCGCGGGCTGCAGGACGCCCGCGACGGGGTGGCGGCTGCCGCCGGCGACCCGGACGCGCTGCGCACGGCGCTGTACGAGCTGGAAAAGGTTTTCACCGACACCACCGGCGAGATGGCCCACCGGCGTCCGGGCGAGCACTACGCCGGGCGGCACCTCTGCTACGAGGACACCGTCCGCGACCTGGACGTGCGCTTCGGCGCGGGGCTGCTGGACGCGGTGGTGGCGCCGCTGGACCTGGTGCTGCGCGCCGCCCGCTGGCTGTGCGCGGAGCTGGCCGAGGTGCACACGGTCGCGCTCCGGGAGCTGTACGACGAGCTGGCCGGATCGCAGGGCGGCAAGCCGGTGAACCTGGCGGAGATCTGGTTCCTCGCCCAGGGGATGTTCTTTGGCGAGGAGGACCGGCCGGCCGACGCGGCGGTGGAGACGTTCCACCAGCGCTGGGCGACGCTCTTCCGGCTGGCGGGCGCGGACCGCGACGACGTCGCCCAGGTGGAGCTGCGCTCGGAGGAGATGGCGCCGCACTTCGAGCGCATCTTTCCGGAGCGCGGGCCGGGGTGGTCCGCGGGGCGGCTGCACAGCCCGGACGTGCTGCTGTGCGCGGCCAGCACGGATGCGCTCAACCGGGGCGATTTCTCGGTGGTGCTCGGGGAGATGCACACCGCCTGGCCGACCTTTGACAACGCCCTCTTCGCCGACTTCCACCCGGCGCCGCAGGAGCTGGTGGACGCGCTGGCGGCCGACCTGGGGCCCAACCGCATGCGGCTGCTCTACCCCACCGACTGGCCGCGCGGCACGGGGCGGCTCGCGCCCGTGCTGGCCGGGCCGACGGACGGCCAGCTCGGCTTCACCGCCGCGCCGGGCGGGCTCCCGCACCGGCTCGTGCCCGCCGCCACGCTGCTGGTGTCGCCCGACGCGGCGACCGGCGAGCTGACCGCTCGGGCTCCGGACGGCCGCAGCTGGCCGCTGCTGGAGGTGTTCGGGCCGCTGCTGGCCACCAAGGTGGTGGACGGGTTCGAGATCCTGGGCGGCCGGCCGCACACCCCGCGCGTGACCCTCGACCGGCTGGTGGTGGCGCGCGAGGCGTGGCGGACCACGGTGGCCGCAACCGGGCTCGCCAGGGTGACGGGCGACGCGGAGCGGTTCCTGGCCGCGCGGCGGTGGCGGGCGCGTGCAGGCCTGCCGGAGCGGGTGTTCGTGCGCGTGAGCACCGAGACCAAGCCGATCTACGTGGACTTCCGCTCGCCGCACTACGTGCGGGCGCTCGCCTCGCTGCTGCGCGGCATGGCCGAGGCGAGCGGAGACGTGACGGGCGGAAGCGTGACGCTGCGGGTGACCGAGATGCTGCCCACCCCGGAGCAGGCGTGGGTGGTGGACGGGGATGGAAACCGATACTTCAGCGAGCTGCGGCTCCAGGTGAGTGACCATGGTTGATACACTTCGGCCGGGCGAGCACCTCCACGCCCGGCGGACGCTCCCGGAGGTGATCCTCGCGCACGCCCGGCTCACCCCGGAAGCGGTGGCCGTGCGGCAGTGGGCCACGGTGCTCACGTACCGCGACCTGGTGTCGCGCGCCGCCGCCATCGCCCAGGAGCTGCGCGACCTGGGCGCGGGGCCGGAGACGATGGTGGGGCTGTGCGCGGGCCGCGAGCCGGACACGCTCGCCGCGCTGCTCGGCGTCTGGTTCGCCGGCGCCGCGTACGTGCCGGTGGACCTCGCCAACCCAGGGCCGCGGGCGCGCGGCATCCTGGCCGACGCGGGTGCCCGTATCGTCATCGCCGACGCGGCGGGGCGGGAGCGGCTGGAAGGTGGGGACTTCCTGTTCGTGGACCCGCGCCGCCCCGCGCACGCCGCAGTGGAGCCGGAGGAGATCCGCCCGAGCTTCGCCGGGCCGGAGAACCTGGCGTACGTGATGTACACGTCGGGCTCCAGCGGCCAGCCCAAGGGGGTGCTCACCACGCACCAGAACCTCGCGGACTGGGTGGCGGGGTGCCCGGTGTGGCTCAACGGGATCGGGCCGGAGATGCGCGCGCTGGCGCTCCACTCGCTCGCCTTCGACGCATCGTGCTACGACCTGCTGGTGCCGCTGGCGCACGGCGGAGCGGTGCAGCTGGTGGACGAGGACGACCGCGCCGACCCATCGCGCCTGCAGCGCTTCATGAGCGAACACCAGGTCACCTGGGCGGCGGCGCCGCCGGGGCTGGCGGCGCTGCTGGAGCCATCCGCGCTTTCCAGCCTGGAGGCGCTGATCGTGGGGGGCGAGGTGGTGCCGTCGCAGCTCGTGGCGAAGTGGACCTCGGGCTCGGGGTGCCGCTTCTACCACGCGTACGGCCCCACCGAGGCCACTGTGGTGCAGGTCGCCACGGAGCTGAGCGGGGAGTGGACGACCCCGCTCCCGCTGGGCTCGGCGCTTCCGGGGCAGCGGCTGTACGTGCTGGGCGAGGACGGCGCGGCGGTGGGGACGGGCGAGGAGGGCGAGCTGTGCATCGCCGGCACCGGCGTCGCACGCGGCTACCTGAACCAGCCGGCGCTCACCGCAGAGCGCTTCGTGCAGGAGCCGGGCAGCCACGTGCCGGGTTCCCGGATGTACCGCACGGGCGACATCGTGCGGCTCCTTCCCGACGGCGGGCTGGCGTTCGTGGGGCGCCGCGACGGCCAGGCGCAGGTGCGCGGCCAGCGGGTGGAGGTGGGCGAGGTGGAGGCCGCGGTGCGCGAGCACCCGGACGTCGGCAGCGTGGCGGTGGTCGCCACGACCGTGCGGGAGAACACCGAGCTGGTCGGCTTCCTGGTGCCGGCGAACGGGCGGCGCCCCGGAGCCGACCAGCTCCGCGACTTCGTCTCCGCGCGGGTGCCCTCCGCGATGGTGCCGCGCCACCTGGAGTGGGTGGAGCAGCTTCCGCTTTCCGTGAGCGGCAAGATCGACCGCAAGCGGCTGGCCGAGCTCGCCTCGCACATCCTGGGCAACGGCAACGGCAAGGGGAACGGCAAGGCCGCCCCGGGCCGTGCGGACGCGGCGCCGCCGGAGGTGGCGGTGCTCTGGCAGCGGGTGATGGGGGGCGAGGCGCCCGCGCGCGACGCCGACTTCTTTGCGCTCGGCGGTCACTCGCTGGACGCGATGCGCCTGGCCGCCGCCATCCGGGGAGAGCTCGGGCGCGACCTGGAGGTGGCGGACATCTTCGCGGCCCGCACGCTGGACGCCCTCACCGAGCGGGTGTCGGTGGCGGCGCCACTGGAGGCAGCCGAGCTGGTGATCGGGCAGCTTCCGATGCTCTCGGCCGCGCAGCGGCGGCTGTGGTTCCTCGACAAGCTGATGCCGGGCTTCGCGGCGTACAACGTCGTCTTCGCCGAGCGGCTGCGCGGCGAGCTGGACGCCGACGCGCTGCGCACGGCGCTGACCGCGGTGGCCGAGCGGCAGACGGTGCTCCGCTGGAGGATCACCGACGAGGAGGGCCAGCCGGTGGCCGTGTGCGACCGCCCCGTCGCCGTGCAGATGCCGGTGGTGGAGATCGCCGAAGCGGAGATCCCGGGGGTGCTCGCGCGCACCGTCGGCCAGGGGTTCGACCTGGCGAAGGGCCCGCTCTGGTCCGCCGTGCTGTACCGCGTCGGGCCAAACGACCACGTCCTGGTGCTGTCGTTCCACCACGCGATCATGGACGGCTGGTCGCAGGAGATCTTCAACGCGGACCTCTCCGCCGCGTACCGCCAGATCACCACGGGCGGCTCGCATCGGCTGCCGGATCTGGACTTCGGCTTCGCGGACTACGTCGCCTGGCGCGCGGCGCGGGACGTGGCGCGCGCGGAGACCGACCTGCACTGGTGGGCCGAGCACCTGCGCGGCGCCCCGAGTGCCCTCCACCTCCCCCACGATCGCGCGCCGCTCCCCCTGCGCAGCAACAACGGGACGTCGCTCGGCATCGACATGGACGAGGCGCTCGACCGCTCGGTGCGGGAGCTTGCCGGCGCGCTGGGCGTGACCCCGCCGATGGTGGTGCTGGCGGCGCTGACCCAGGCGCTGCACCGGCTCGACGGCTCCACCGACCGCCTGGTGGGCGCCGTGGTGGCCGACCGCGGGCTGGCCGCGACCCACGACGTCGTCGGCTTCTTCATCGACATCGTGCCGCTGCGCCTGCGCGCCTCGGGCGAGGGGAGCTTCGCCACGGCGGTGCGCGCGGCCAGCGAGGAGCTGCGCGCCGCCAGCGCGCACCCCGGCGCCACGCTGGAGCAGATCGTGGACGCGCTGGGCGTGACGCGCCAGCCGGGGGTCTCGCCGCTGGTGCAGGTGGTGTTCAACGCCTACAGCTTCGGGCCGCCCCGGCTCGCGCTGGACGGGGTGCAGGCGCAGGCGCTGACGGTGCCGATGCGCGGCGCCCCCGTGGAGCTGACCGTCTACCTGGTGGAACGGGGCGGCCGGCTGGCGCTGGACCTCCGCTACGACTCCGACCTCTACGCCGCGGAACGCATCCGCAGGCTGGGGGCCGACCTGCTGGACCTCCTCACCCACCTGGCCGCCGCCCCGGAGCGGCCGATCGCGGAGGCGCCGACCCGCTTCCGCACCGACTGCGTGAGCGAAGCCGCCGTCGCCCCCCCGGCGCCGGTGCAGCTCCCCCCGTCCATCGGGGGGCCCACGCCCACGGAGCGCATGGTGGCAGACGTCTGGTGCGCGGTGCTGGACGTTCCGCACGTGCGCGCCACCGACAACTTCTTCGACATCGGAGGTGACTCTTTCTCCCTGGTGCAGGTGCAGGCCCGCCTCAGCGAGGCAGCGAGCAGGCCCGTAGCCCTCATCGACCTGTTCCGATTTCCATCCGTACGACAGCTCGCCGTCCATCTGGACGGCGGAGCCAAGGAGTCCGAGCTCATCGGGTCGGCGCGACTGATCGCCGCCCAGCGGGCCCGCAACCGGGGAAGGAGACACCGTGCATAACGAACAGCATACACACGACGACGGCACCCATACGGACGCCGCGAGCGTCGAGCCCATCGCGATCATCGGGCTCGCCGTGCGGGTGCCGGGCGCCGAGAACGAGAAAGAGTTCTGGCAGAACCTGGTGGACGGCAAGGAGTCGATCCGCTTCTACACCCGCGAAGAGCAGATGGCGATGGGCGTGAGCGCCTCGACGCTCGACCAGCCCACCTGGGTGTCGGCTGCCCCGGTGATGCCGCACATGGAGTCGTTCGACGCGGAGCTGTTCGGGATGACGAAGCGGGAGGTGGAGCTCACCGACCCGCACCACCGGACGTTCCTGGAGCTGTCGAACACCGCCTTCGAGGACGCCGGCTACGACCCCGCGCGCTTCGAGGGCGCCGTGGGCGTCTACGCCGGCGCCGGGCACCTGCGCTACCAGTGGCTCAACCTCCGCAAGAATCGCCAGTTCTGGTCGGGCGCCGGGGGCCAGCTCTCGGTCACCGTCTCCAACTCGCCGGACTACGTGGCTACGACGGCCTCGTACAAGCTGAACCTGCGCGGCCCCAGCCTCACGGTGCAGACCGCCTGCTCCACCGCGGCCGTGGCGCTGCACCTGGCGTGCGAGGCGCTGCGCAACGGCGAGTGCGAGATGGCGCTGGCCGGGGGCGCCAACATCGAGCTCCCGCACGGCGTGGGCTACGCATCGGTGGAGGGCTTCACCTCTCCCGACGGCCACTGCCGCCCGTTCGACGCCGCCGCGGAGGGCACGCTGTGGGGCTCGGGCGCCGGCGTGGTGCTGGTGAAGCGGCTGGCCGACGCCATCGCTGACGGCGACAACGTGCGGGCCGTCATCCTGGGCAACGCCATCAACAACGACGGCGCGTCCAAGGTGGGCTTCTCGGCCCCCAGCGTGGCGGGGCAGGCCGCGGTCGTCGCGCAGGCGGTGGCGAGCGCCGGCATCGACCCGCGCACCATCTCGTACGTCGAGGCGCACGGCACCGGCACCGCCATGGGCGACCCCATCGAGGTCGCGGCGCTGTCGCAGGTCTACGGCGCCTCCACCGGCGACCGGCAGTGGTGCGGAATCGGGTCGGTGAAGGGGAACATCGGCCACCTCAGCCAGGCCGCGGGGATCGTGGGGATCGCCAAGGCCGTGCTGGCGCTGGAGAACGAGATGATCCCGCCGGTGGTGCACTACGAGACCCCGAACCCCAACATCGACTTCGAGAACAGCCCGTTCTACGTGGTCGGCTCGCTCTCCGCGCTCAAGGGGAACGGCGTGCCGCCGCGGGTGGGCGTCAGCTCGTTCGGCGTGGGCGGCACCAACACGCACATCGTGATGGAGCAGGCGCCCCCGCGGGTGGCCAGCACGCGCGCGCCGGCCGAGGCCCACGCGCTGCAGCTTTCCGCCGGCTCCGCTTCCGCCCTCGCCACCATGGCGGCGAACCTCGCGCGCCACCTGGACGAGAACCCGGGCGCGGACCTGGGCGACGTCGCCTTCACGCTGCGGGTGGGGCGTACGGAGCGAAAGCACCGCGGGCTGGTGGTGGCCCGCGACACGGCCGACGCGGCGGCGGCGCTGCGCGATCCCAAGCGGCTGATGACGGGGGAGGTGACCGTCCCCGGCAAGGTGGCCTTCCTCTTTCCGGGGCAGGGCGCGCAGTACGTGGGGATGGGCTCCGGGCTGTACCTGGCCGAGCCGGCGTACTCGGCGGCCATCGACCAGTGCATGGAGGTGCTGGGCGCGGAGTTCCGCAAGATCTACTTCGACCCCAACGCGGGTGAGCTGCTGCGCCAGACGCAGTGGACGCAGCCGGCGCTCTTCGTGGTGGAGTACGCGCTCGCCAAGCTGTGGGAGAGCTGGGGTGTGCGCCCCTCGGCGATGATCGGCCACTCCATCGGCGAGTACGTGGCCGCCACGCTGGCCGGCGTCTTCTCCCTGCACGACGCGCTGCGGCTGGTGGCGGTGCGCGGACGGCTGATGCAGTCGCTCCCCGCCGGCTCCATGCTCGCCGTGATGCTGGACGAGGCCGACCTCATCAAGCGGCTGCCGGAGGGGGTCACCGTGGCCGCCGTCAACGGCCCCGCGTGCGTGGTGGCCGGCGAGACGGCGGCGATCAAGGCCTTCGCGGCCACCCTGGAGGCAGACGGGGTGGGCTCGCGCAAGCTGCAGACCTCGCACGCCTTCCACTCCGCCATGATGGACCCGATTCTGGAGACGTTCCAGGCCGAGGTCGCCAAGACGGTGCGGTCGGTGCCGTCGCTCCCCTTCCTCTCCAACGTCACCGGCACCTGGATCACGCCGCAGCAGGCGGTGGACCCGGCGTACTGGGCGAGCCACCTGCGCCAGCCGGTGCGCTTTGCCGCCTGCGTGGCGTCGCTGCGCGAGGTGGAGGGGCCGTGGACCTTCCTGGAGTGTGGCCCGGGGCGGCAGCTCAGCGGGCTGGTGCGGTCGCAGCTTCCGCGTGACTCCGCGCCCCCGGTGCAGAGCCTGCCGGACATGGCGCGCAGCGAGCCGGAGGTGGCGACGCTCTACGCCGCGGCCGGGCGCCTGTGGGTGGCCGGTGTGCAGCTGGAGGCCGAGCGGTTCGGGCCGGCCGGTGCCCGGGTGCAGCTTCCCACCTACCCGTACGAGCGCGTGCGCCACTGGGTGGAGCCGGACAGCGCCGAGTTCCAGGACCGCGACAGCGCCGGCGACACCGGCACCGCGCCCCTGGTGCCGCGCGAGTGGTTCGCCGTGCCCACCTGGCGTGCGCTGCGCCCCAGCGAGCGCACGGAGGCGCTGGAGTCGTGCATGGTCTTCGTGGACGGGCCTCGCGGCGACGCGCTGGCCGAGGCCCTGCGCGCCGCGGGCACCGAGGTGACGGTGGTGCGCCACGGCGAGGAGTACAGCCTGGCCGAGCCGGCCCCCGCGCGGGTGGTGCACGCCTGCGCGCTGGACGGCGAGCCGGCGGGCACGGACCTGGACGCCGCCTGGCGAGCGCAGGAGGTCGGCTACTTCAGCGCCCTGGCGCTGGTGAAGGCGATCGCCGCGTCGAGCCGCGAGATCCACGTAGACCTGATCACCTCGGAGACGGAGGACGCGGTCTCGGGCGGGCTGCGCCGTCCCGAGCACGCCACGCTGGGCGGGATCTCGCGGGTGGCGCCGCTGGAGGTGAACGGGCTCACCATACGGCGCATCGACGTGGACGCGCGCACCGAGCCGCAGGAGATGATCGCCGAGCTGCGCAGGCCGGTGCAGGGCTCCAGCGAGATCACCGTGCGCGCGGGCAGGCGCTGGGGGCTGGACTTCGCGCAGGTGACGCTGGACGACGACGAGCCGGAGCTGCGCGAGGGCGGCTGCTACCTGATCACCGGCGGCCTGGGCGGCATCGGCATCAAGGTGGCCGAGGACCTGGCGCAGCGCACGCGCGGCGTCATCGTGCTGATCTCGCGCACCGACGTGCTGCCGCCGCGCGAGCAGTGGGAGGACCACCTCGCCCGGCACGGCGTCATCGACCGCGCGGGACGCGCCATCGCGGCGATCCGCCGGATGGAGCGCGCCGGGGCCACCGTCGCCGTGATGACGGCGGACGTGGCGGAGCTGGCGGACCTTCGTGCGGTGCGCCACCAGATCGACGTCAACGGCTGGAAGATGGCGGGCATCGTCCACTCCGCCGGGCGCGCGGGGATGGGGATGATCGAGGTCAAGGAGGTGGCCGCGGCCGCCGACGTGATGCGCCCCAAGGTGACCGGCACGCTGGCGCTGCAGGCGGTGTTCGGCGACCTCCCGCTCGACTTCGTCCTCCTCTTCTCCTCCATCACCGCCGTCGCGGGCGGCATGGGGCAGACGGACTACTGCGCGGCCAACGCCTTCCAGGACGCCTACGCCCGCTCGCGCCACGGCTGGAACGCGCAGGTGATCTCCATGAACTGGGGACGGTGGGAAGAGGTGGGGATGGCGGCCGAGATCGCCACCCGCGCCACCGCCCACCTGCGTCCGGACCAGTCCGCCAACGCGGCCATCAACCACCCGGTGCTCACCGCGCGACGCGAGGAGATGATCCAGGGCGAGATCGGGCCGGACAGCCACTGGGTGCTGGACGAGCACCGCATCGGCGGGGTGGCCGTGATGCCGGGCACCGCGCACCTGGAGTGCGCCCGCGCCGCGGTCAGCTTCCTGGTGCAGAACCCCGGCGGGGACGCGGTGGTGGAGCTCAGCGAGCTCAGCTTCCTGGAGCCGCTGGGGGTGCCCGACGGCGAGACCGCCCGCTACCGCATCACGATGGACGCGGACGGCGACTTCCAGATCCAGGACGGGCCCGGCCGCATGCTGGCCGAGTTCCGGGGCCAGTGGGTGCAGCGCCGCGAGAGCGCCACTGTGGACGTGGCGGCCATCAAGCAGCGCAGCCGCCTGATACCCCCGGGCCGCGCGGTCTCCGAGGGGCACCGCACCGGGGTGGTGAGCTACGGCACCCGCTGGGACTGCCTGCGCGAGACCTACACCGGCAAGGGCGAGGACCTGGCGCTCATCGAGGCGCCCCCCGCGGCCGCCGCGGACCTGGACCGCTGGGTCCTGAACCCGGCGCTGCTGGACATCGCCACCTCGTTCGGCTTCTTCAACGGCGAGGGAAGCTTCCTGCCGCTGGCCTACGGCAAGGTGGTAGTGCTGGACCGGCTCCCGGCCGCCTTCTACAGCCACCTGCGCTACCAGGAGTCGCCCACGCCGGGCCTCCTTTCCGCGGCCGTCACGCTGATGGACACCGACGGCAGGGTGCTGGTGGAGATCGACGACTTCACCCTGCGCCGGGTGGACCGCGAGGAGGTCTCCAACAACCTCAGCGCGGGCAAGCCGGCGGTGCAGGACACCAACCCCGAAGGCTCCGGCGAGGAGAGCATCAGCCCCGTGGAGGGGGTGCGGGCGCTGCGCCGCGTGCTGGCCGGCAACATCGGCCGCCAGGTGGCCGTGCTTCCCATCCGGGTGGCGACGGTGCAGGAGCGCGTCAAGCGCGTCGCCGCCGAGTACCACTCCGGCGCCGGCTCCAACCGCAAGGGCGGTTCGGCGGAGTCCGCCGCCTCGGACGCCAGCTACGTGGCGCCGCGCACGGTGATGGAGGAGCGGCTGGTGGAGGTGTGGCAGAACGTGCTCGGCGTGAGCCGCGTGGGCGTGGAGGACGACTTCTTCGCCATCGGCGGCAACTCGCTGGTCGCCGTGCAGCTCGTGTCGCACCTGCGCAAGGCGCTGCGGGTGAAGCTGCCCATGCGCACCCTGTTCGAGACCCCCACCGTCGCGGGGCTCGTGCAGCGGGTGGAGAAGCTGCGCTCCGAAGCGGCGGCCGCCCCCACGGTCGTGGCGGAGCGGCCCCTGGCCGAGGCACTCGGTGACTGACATGAGCGCAACCGCAACGGACGAGATCGTCATCATCGTCCACGACACCGGGTTCGCCTGGGTGGAGCAGACGGCGCTGGCGCTGCGGGCGAGCGGCTGCCGCATCGGGCTGGTGACGGGCTCCAGCTCGCCGGCGGAGCTGGAGCGGCTGCGCGGCCAGGCGGACGACGTGGTGGCGGTGGACGATCCCACCGACGCCGGCCAGGTGGCGGACGCGGGACGGCGGCTGTCGGAGGGCCGCCGCCTCACCGCGCTGCTCTCGGGCAACGACGGCTGCGTGCTGAGCGCGGCGGCGGCGGCCGAGCAACTGGGGGTGGGGCGCGTGTCCGCGCGCGCCATTGCCCTGGCCCGCAACAAGTACGCTGCCCGGCAGGTGCTGCGCGACGCCGGGTGCCCCGTGCCGCGCTTCGCCCTCCTCTCCTCGGAGGCGGACGCCGCCGAGGTCGCCCGCACGGTCGGCTTTCCGGCGATCGTGAAGCCGGTCAACGGCACGGGGAGCCACCTGGTGTTCAGGGTGGGGAGCGAAGCGGAGCTGGCCGAGGCGTACCGCACCCTGGCCGAGCGGCTCCCGGCGTCCGGCAACGGGCGCCTCTACTCCACCCCCCTGGCCGGCACGGACGGCGGCGGGAGCAGCGTGGACCCGCAGCGGACCTTCCTGGTGGAGAGCATGCTGAGCGGCCGGGAGTTCTGCCTGGACCTCGTCATCCGCGACGGCGAGATCGAGCAGCTTCCGCTGATCGACAAGCCGCTCATCGACGGCCGCTTCTTCGAGCTGGCCTTCGCCACCCCGCCCTTCGACATGCCCCCCGACCGGGAGGCGCGGATCCGCGCGGCGGTGAGCGCCGCCGTGCGGGCCATCGGGCTCGACAACACGATGGCGCACGTGGAAGTGATCGACGACGAGACGTTTGGGCCCACCATCGTGGAGGTCAACGCCGGCCGCCCCGGCGGGCCCAACTCCTACACTCTGTACCGCCTCACCACCGGCGTCGACACCGCCGCGGAGCTCCTGGCGGTGTCGCGCGGGCTGCGGGCGCCGCGCGCGGCGGCGGTGCTCCCCACGCCGCTCGCCTCCCTCTCCATCTTCGCGGAGCAGGCGGGGCGCCTGCGGGCCGTCCACGGAGTCGAGCGGCTGGCGGCGCATCCGGACGTCATGCAGGTGGTGAAGGTGCGCGGTCCCGGCGACGTGGTGAGCGAGGAGCGCGAGACGCAGGTGCTCCTCATCGTGGCCGCCGGCTTCTTCGACGCGGAGGACCTCGCGGCGACCTTCGAGGAGCTGAAGAGCATGGTTCGGCTCGAGTTCGAGCCGGACGCCCCCGTCGGCTACGGGGAGATCGAGATCAGCGGCGATCGCGCCCTGGCCGCCCTTCAACCAGAGAGGATCGCATGACCGCTCCAATCATCTCCGTGCGCGGCCTGCGCAAGACGTACGGCGGCGTGCACGCCGTGGACGGGCTCGACCTGGAAGTGCACGCGGGCGAGGTGTTCGCGCTGCTGGGCCCCAACGGCGCCGGCAAGACCACCACCATCGAGATCCTGGAAGGCTACCGCCGGCGCAGCGGCGGCGAGGTCACGGTGCTGGGCCAGGACCCCGCCCGCGCCGGGGCCGCGTGGCGGGCCCGCGTGGGCGTGGTGCTGCAGGAGGCCACCGACGCCGGCCTGCTGACCGTGGAGGAGACGGTGCGCCACTTCGCCGGCTACTACGCCCGCCCCCGCGACCCGGACGAGGTCATCGAGCTGGTGGGGCTCACCGACAGGCGCGGCTCGCGCGTCCGCAGGCTCTCCGGCGGGCAGCGGCGGCGGCTGGACGTGGCGCTGGGGATCCTCGGCAGGCCGGCCCTCGTCTTCATGGACGAGCCCACGACCGGGTTCGACCCGGAGGCGCGCCGCAAGTTCTGGCAGGTGATCCGCTCGCTGGCGGCGGAGGGCACCACCGTGCTGCTGACCACCCACTACCTGGACGAGGCCGAGGCGCTCGCCGACCGCGCGGCCGTCATCGCCAAGGGGCAGCTGGTGGCCGTGGGCAAGCCCAGCGAGCTCAACAACCGCAACCTGGCCCAGCCGATGGTGCGCTGGCTGGACGCCGGCTCCGTCCGCGCGCAGCGCACCCCCACCCCCACCGCGCTCATCGCCGAGCTGGGCCGCCGCCTGGGCGGCGAGGTGCCGGGGCTGTCGGTGCACCAGCCCACGCTGGAAGACGTCTACCTCGACCTGGTGGGCCACGTAGCCGAGGAACCCGGCGGCATGGCGGCGATCCCCGTCGCCATCCCCCTCCCGGAGCACGCACAAGGACAACCCGCATGAGCCAGCAAGCGATCGCGCCCGCCACCATCCGCATGCCGCTGCTGCGGATCGGCGTATCCAGGGGCCTGATGGAGATCAGGCAGTTCTTCCGGGCGCGCGACTCGGTCATCTTCATGTTCGCCCTCCCGATCCTCTTCATGATCATCTTCGGGGCGATCTTCGGAAGGCAGCCGCTGGGCCCGGATCACACGTACAGCCAGGCGCTGGTGCCCGCGCTGATGACCTTTTCCATCCTCTCCACGGGGCTGGTGAACATCGGCGTGTGGATCGTGATCGACCGTGAGAACGGCACGCTGCGCCGCCTCACCACCACGCCCATGCCGGGTGCCGCGTACTTCTTTGGCAAGGTGGTGATGGTGCTGTTCATCGGCATCATCAGCCTGTCGACGCTGGTGGCGATCGGGGTGCTGCTGTACGGCGTCAAGCTCCCCACCGCGCCAGACAAGCTGCTGACCATCGTCTGGGTGACGCTGCTCGGCTACACCACGCTGGGGGTGCTGGGCGTGGCCATGTCCAGCCTGGTGACGCACGGCCGGTCGGCCTCCGCGATCATGAACCTCCCCTCGCTGGTGCTGGCGTTCATCTCCGGGGTGTTCATCCGCTACACGGACATCCCGCCCTGGATGTACGGCTTCGCCTCGCTCTTTCCGGTCAAGTGGATCGCGCAGGGGCTGCGCTCGGGCTTCCTTCCCGACTCGCTGGCGAGGCTCGAGTCGTCCGGCGCCTGGCAGCGCGACCGCGTCTTCCTGGTGCTGCTCGCCTGGCTGATCATCGGCGTCGTCCTCTGCATGACCACCTTTCGCTGGCGGCGGGAGGGCGACGGCTGAGGCGAACGGTCTGCACGGGCGCCCCCGCCGCGGTGGGGTGCCCGTGAAGTGCGGGACGGCGCCGCGGCGCGGACGGCGGCAGGAAATGGTGTAATCCTTGGCCCTGTAACGCGTTGAGAGGGATGCGCCCGGAGCGCGCCCCCCTTGCTTCTGGAGAGCCGCAAGAGGACACAGGGACCCACTCCAGAACGGAGGCGACAATGCGTGTGCGCGAAGTGGTCACATGCCTGGCGGCGATGCTGCTGACGGCGACGACGATCGAGGGCCAGACCGCCGCGGTGGCGGCGGACCTGGAGGAGTGCAGGCTGGCGGGGAACGGCAAGGAAAAGGAGCGGATGGAGGCGGCGGCGGCCCGCCTGGAAGCCGCGGCCGCGGCCATGGACGCGGCGCGTCCCGTGGAGGCGCTGGTCGTGCGGGCGCGGGTCCGCACCGCGTGCCAGATCCCCTTCGCCCCCCTTCTGCGGCAGGGCGCGCTGGTGGCGGAGGCGAACGAGCTGCTGGAGCGGGCGCTCGCGCAGGACCCCGGGCACCTGGCCGCCCGGGTCATGCTGGGGATGAACCACTACCGCGCCCCGGCGTTCCTGGGGCGCACGGACGCCGCGGTGGAGCAGCTGGAGCTCGTGCTGCGCGACCACGGCACGCGGGCGGAGCCGGCCGTCGCGACGACGTACCTCTCTCTCGGCGAGCTGTACGCGCGCCAGGGGCGCAGGTCGCTGGCGGCGCAGACATGGAGGCGCGGCGCGGCGCAGTTCCCGGCCCACGCCGGCCTGCGCGAGAAGGCGGGCGCGCCGGTGGCGGCGGATTCCGTCCGGCCGGCGAGCGCTCCCGCGCCGACGCCGGCGCCGCAGCAGCTCGCGGTCGTGCCTCAGCCGGCGGCCCCGCTCGCGGCGCAGCCACCGGCCGCCACAGTGCAGCCCGCCGGACCGGTGGCGACCGACCTGGAGGAGTGCAGGCTGGCCGCGGCGGAGAAGACCAAGGAGCGCATGGAGGCCGCGGCGGCCCGGCTCGAGGCTGCTGCATCCGCCATGGAGCCGGCCCGTCCCGTCGAGGCGCTGGTCCTCCGCGCGCGTATCCGCACGCAGTGCCAGATCCCCTTTGCCCCCGTGCTGCGGCAGGGCGCGCTGGTGGCGGAGGCCAACGAGCTGCTGGAGCGCGCGCTGGGGCTCGATCCACAGCACCTGATCGCGCGCTTCATGCTGGGGATGAACCACTCCCGCGCGCCCGCCTTCCTGGGGCGGACGGATGCGGCCGTGGAACAGCTCGAGCGCGTTCTGCGCGATCACGGCACGCGGACGGAGCCGGCGGTGGCATCGACGTACCTGACGCTGGGCGAGCTGTATGCCCGCCAGGGACGCAGGACCCTCGCGGCGCAGACATGGAGGCGCGGCGCGGCGCAGTTCCCATCGCACCCCGGCCTGCGCGAGAAGGCGGGCGCCCCGGTGGCGGCCGATTCGATCGCGCCGCGCGCGAGCTCCGCCGACTCCACGGCCAGGCCCGCTCCCCAGCAAGCCAGCGCCGCCGATTCCGCGGCCGGCATTCCGCGGCCCGTGGTCGCGGCGCCACGCGCCCCGGTGCTGCTCGCGCCGATCCTGGTGATGGGGAGCACCTACTCGGTGGACGACCCGCGCGCGGCGACGCGGCTTTCCAAGCAGGAAGTGTACACCATGCCGGGCGGCACGGCGGACGTCTTCCAGACCTTCCAAACGCTGCCCGGCGTCACGCGAGTGGGCGACAGCGGCGACCTGTACGTGCGCGGTGGCGATCCGGCCGAGACGCCGATCTACGTGGACGGCGCCCGCCTCTTCCACCCCGGCCGCTTCGAGACGCTGAGCGGCTCCATCTTCGGCGTCTTCGACCCGTCGGTGATGCGGACGGCGTACTTCTCCAGCGGCGGCTTCTCGGCGCGGTACGGCAACGCGCTCTCCGGCATCGTGGCGCTGGAGACGGACCGCCGGCCCACCACGCGGCACTGGCGCGCCGGCGCCAACCTGGTCTCCCTCGGCGGCACCTTCTGGCAGCCGCTGGGCGAGCGCGCGGGCATGTGGTCCACCGCGATGCTGACCGACGCGCGCGCGCTGCTCACCCTGCACGGCCGCACCGGTGACTACCCCGAGGCACCGGCCTCGAAGCAGCTCATGGCCGGCTTCTCGGTGGAGCCGATGGAGGGGATCGAGGTGCGGCTCGGAGGGCTCCTCGTCTCCGACGAGACCACGGCGCTGATCTCGTCGACCGGCTACGAGGGACCGTTTCGCAGCGAGTCCGGCTCGCGGCTCGGCACCGCCGAGATCCGCGCGATGGGGTGGGACGGCAAGGCCACGGCGCGCATGACGCTCGCCGCGTCCACGCGCGACACCCGCTTCGGGTTCGGCGTGCTGGAGCGCGACCACGAGGACCGCCAGTTCGGCACGCGCATCGACGGCGAGGTCAAGGGATCCCGCGTCACGCTGCGCGCCGGCTTCGAGGGCGCCCTGCTGGAGGCGCTGTCGGACGGCACGGTCCCCACGAGCGGCCAGGTGGCGCCCGGCTCCCCCTCGCGCACGCTGGAAAGCGAGCTGGACAGGGCGGACCACCTCGGCGGCTACACGGAAGTCGAGTGGCGGGCGACGCGCCGGATCGCGCTGCTGGGCGGAGTGCGCGCGGACAATCTACCCGGAGAGAGCGGGATCCAGGTGGACCCGCGCCTCGCCGCCGCCTACAGCCTGAACGGCTGGACGTACCGGGTGGGCGGCGGCCGCTTCAGCCAGGGGCGCTGGCGCACTCGCTACGCGCTCCCCAACCAGGGGAACGCGTCGGGCGTGCCGCTGCGGGCGCACCACCTGGTCGCCGGCGTGCAGCGCGACGGCACCCCCGCGGTGCGCGTGGAGGCGTACGTCAAGCGCTACGACGACTACGTCGCGGAAACCGGCACCGACGCCGATGCGCCCCAGGTGGTCGGGGGCCGCTCCCATGGGCTGGACGTGCTCTTTCGCCCGCAGGGGGTGGGGCCGGTCGTGGGCTGGCTCACCTACTCGTACCTCAAGGGCGAGATCGAGCTGGAGGACGGCGGGTGGGTGCCCTCCCGCTTCGACGTGACGCACACGCTCTCCACCGTCGGCAAGCTGTCGATGGGCGAATACGAGCTGGGCCTCACGGGCCGCTACGGCACGGGGCGGCCGAACACGCCCATCCTCGGCGCGTCGCCGCCCGTGGGCAGCGCGCCCGCCACCCCGCTCTACGGCGACCTCAACTCGCAGCGGCTCCCCGACTACGTGCGCCTCGACGGCCGGCTCTCGCGGCTGATGCGGATGAGGGGCGGCATCGTGGTGGCCTACGTGGAGGGGCTCAACCTGCTCGACCGCGGCAACGTGATGTCGTACACCTACGACGCCGCCTACCGCGACCGGCAGCCCGTGCGCACCTTCTTCGGCGACCGCACCCTGGTGCTGGGCGTGGAGGCGCAGTTCTAGGATGCGCGATTCGATCAGGGCGCCCGCGGCCGCCCTGGCGGGGCACACCCGCGGGCACCGCCGCCCCACGACGGGGCGGCGTCCACTTCACCCTCTTCGGCCCCGCGGTGCGACCGAGCCGAAAGACAAGGGTCCATGACCGGAAAGACCGCGATCCTGATCGTCCACATTGCGTGCGGTACGGCGTCGCTCATCCTGGGCCTCGTTTCCATGTTCGCCCGCAAGTACAACTCTCTCCACACGAAAGCGGGAGAGGCGTACCACTGGGTGATGCTCGGGCTGTTCCTCACCGCGAGCACGCTGGCGATCATGGACTGGGCCAAGATCTGGTGGTTCCTGCCGGTCGCGGCGGGCTCCTACGCCTTTGCGCTGGTGGGATACGTGGCGGCGAAGCGGCGGCCGAAGGGCTGGCTGCGCGTGCACCTCATAGGTCAGGGCGGCTCGTACATCGCCGCCGTTACGGCGCTCCTGATCGTCAACTGGGAGAACCTGACCGGCACGCGCGGGGTGCTGTCGCCCTGGGCGTGGGGGCTGCCCACGGTCTTCGGATCGGCGATCCTCTTGTGGCTCCTGCGCGAGGTGGCGCAGGGAAGGCGGCCCAAGCCCCCGCCCCGCAAGCCGCGCAAGGTGCGCGCGCCGCAGCCGGAAGCTCCCGCGCTCGAGAGGTTGTGAGCATGGCCATCATGGAGACATACTCGCCTGCCCGGACGGGGTTGGAGCTCATCTGCCCAACGGCCGAGCACCTCCCCGGCTACGTCGACGCCCTCGAGCGTGGCTGGTCGCCCCTCGTCCACCTAGGCGAAGCCGCCGCGCGCAACGAGCTGGAGAAGATCGCCCGCGACCCCGCGCAGTTCCTCGCCCTCCAGGTGGACCGGGAGGCGAAGGGCGGGCCCATCATGCGGCAGGACGGCACGATGGTGCCCCGCCTTCCCGGCGTCCGCCGCTGGATGTGGGACGGCGAGTTCTGCGGCGTCATCAGCCTTCGCTGGCAGCCGGGAACGTGCGCGCTCCCGTCGTACTGCCCCGGCCACGTCGGCTACTCGGTGGTTCCCTGGAAGCAGGGGCGCGGCTACGCCAAACGGGCCCTGGCCGCGCTCCTCCCCGAGGCGCGCCGCGAGGGCCTCTCCTACGTCGAGCTGACCACCGACCTCACCAACGAGCCCTCGCGCCGCGTCATCGAGGCCAACGGCGGCTTCCTGGTGGCACGCTTCCAGCCCGACCCCAGCGGCCGCCACCCTGAGCAGCTCAGGTACCGCATCCCGCTCCCCGCCTGAGCCCGTCCGCGCGGTGCGTGGACGGGCTCGCGTGCGGACACCGGGAAACGTGTTGCTTGTCCGGGCGCGCCCGCACGGGTACCGTTCGCTGCGACCGCACGATGTTGCCGTTCTCACAGTGGAGGGACCCGATGCGTAATCCCCACCTTTTCCTGCTGCTCGCCCTCACGATGGCCACCGGAGCCTGCGGCGACTCCACCGGCGGCGGCATCGACAACGAGCTCGAGCGGCAGCTTAGCTCCGTCGCCGGCCCATGGGCCGGCGTCTCCACGGAGCTCACGCTGGATTTCCAGCTCCAGGAGGGAGCCGGGAACGCCGTCTCGGGAAGCGGCACCATGAAGGAGGCCGCGGCCGCCAGCGCCGTGCCCATCACCGTGACCGGGACCTTTCAGCGCCCGCAGCTCTCGCTCACCATCAGCGGCATGACCTTCGAAGGCCGCGCCGTCCAGGGCACCTTCCAGGGGAGCTACACCACCGTCGGCGGCATCAGCGCCCCGCTGCAACTCACCGCCGTCGGCTACTCCAAGAACGTCACCATCCTGCTGCAGGAACGCTGAGGCACCACGCACACACAGCTGGCGCGCACCTCGCCGCGGGGGGCTTCCGAGCCCGCCTCAGTCCCTGGCCCGTTATCTCGCCCGCACTCGGATTGTAGAAAGTTACGCACACGCCCATCCTCGAGGGCGCGTTCAGCCACGAGCGGCGGTCAAAACCCTAAAGCAACTGAGGGGGGTACGAGAGTGTCTTGCTGCGGCCCAGCCGTCGCCAATTTCGAGCCCTCTTGACTCGAGCCATCCAGCAGGGCAGCGTGTGGCGGGAGGGGCGGACGTTAGCCCGGGTCGTGAGAGCCGATTCGATTCCGTTCGAAGGAATGTCCCGGACGAACTCGGCAAAGGCATTCTCCGGATTCGAGGGAAAATCCAACGTACAGGCGGATCGCGCCACCAGTGTTTGCGCCATTGTAGGGAAATAGTTTTGCCTAGACATCGATTCGGCAGAAGAAAGGAGAGGCTATCAACGATGCTTGACTTTTTACGAAGAATCTCAGGGATTTCGACACCGTTTGGTGGTTTTCAGTGGGATAATGAACCACGCGAGCGTGAGATCATTTACGAGATGCTGCAGGCATTAGGGAACCGCAGACTGATCCGTGTATACCACGGCGGATTCGAATATGTCGCCGTGCTGAGATCCTGCGAGATGATCAGGGAAGTCATCACCGATGCGCTGAAGAAAACTCGACCGAAAAGCGGTGCGCGCATTCCACTCGAAGAAATGCGCGGAGCGATTCATATTTTCCAAACGCTAGTAGAGGAGCGGTACCCGCGGGAGCGCTTCACTTATGACAGAGACGACCGGGAGGCTTCACCTCACGAAGAGGTTTTAACTACTCTTTATGCTTTAAGAGATTACTTTGGTGAACGACTATCGTGGCTTAGTACTACGTATGATATTGCATTACCCCAGAACATGTCTTATCAGTACAACCTTGCTGCGGGGAAGGTGTCTGGGAGCGATCAAATTCCAGTTACTGAGGAGACGGCTGCTCCCGACGCCTCTGACGACGCAAGGCAAAATTCGCGTTGAGTTCCTCTCCGTACAGCTTGCGAACACCGGCCGGTCTGACTCAGCGCTATCTCGTCGCTGCGCGGGCGTAAGTACGAGACGCGTTGAATAATGTGCGAGAGTATCGATCTTAACTGCGACTGTTGACGATTGGAGTCGCCCCTTTGGTTCGGCACACAGAAGGAGATGGTTTCTCTCCTTCCGCTCGTAGCCGCCGTACCAGCTCTATCGAGCGTCGCCTATACCCCTTCACCCACAACGACTTACGCTACTTTCGCACACCCCCACCGCTCGCACGCGGCTCGCCCCATGTGCATGCGTGGGGTGGCACGGGCGCGCGCGTGTTCCCGCTGCTTTATGGCAGTCAGGGCGTCTATCGTCCTTCACCGGGCGACTTCCCGGTTCCTGCCGGAATCGTGGATATTCACCTCCTCCACGTTGTCGAAGCGCTCCAGATCAATCAGCAGGAGATAGGGGTCGATGCCGGCCTCGGCGGGTTTGCGGGGGACGGTCAGCGTGATCGTCTGCTGGCCGGTGCGGATGCGGTGGGGGCGCCGGTAGAGGGCACCATGAAGGAGGCCGCGGCCGCCAGCGCGGTGCCCATCACCGTCATGGTACCTTTCAGCGCCCGCACCCGCCGAGCCCCCCGGTGTGCCGATCAGGTGAAATCAGTCGGGTCAGTGTCCCCAGCTCTCGCGGGGGATGGCCCGGGCGTACAGCGCGTCCAGCGCCTCGCGCTCGATGCCGTACGTGCGGAACGTCTCCGGAACGTGCCGCGCCAGCGACTGCGCCAGGCCGCGGAGCTCGTCCTTGCCCTGCAGCGCCGTGATCGCGATGCGCATTCCGGCGCGCTTTACCGGCACGACGGGAAAGTGCGACACGTTGATGTAGTACCCGTCCTCTTCCACCTTGCGCGCGACGTCGAACATCGCCTCCTGGTTGCCCACTTTGAGAAAGAAGATGGGGCTCTCGTTCGTGCTCAGCAGCGGCAGATCGAACTCGTGGAGCAGCGCGTTGAAGAGCTGCACCCGCTCCGCCAGCGCCTGCTGCAGCCCAATGATCTCATCGCTCAGGTGAATCTGGGCCGATGCCAGCGTGGCACCCAGCAGGGGCGGCGGCGTCGGTGTGGAGAAGAAGTACGGCCCCCCCGTCATCTGCACCCGCTCGCGCTCCGCCTCGTCCGTAAAGACCAGGCATCCGCCGCTCGCCCCGAACCCCTTGGCGAGCGAGGTGGCGAGCACGATTTGGGGGCTGAGCGGCATCCGCGAAAGAAAGTGCCCCCGGCCGTGCGTGCCTGCCCAGCTGAGCCCGTGCGCGTCATCCACGTACAACCGGATGTTCGGGGCCACCTCCAGCGCCCGCTGCAGCAACCCCAGCGGCGCAACGTCCCCGTACATGGAGTAGATGCCGTCGATGGCGAAAAAGACGGTGCGATGCGCGCGCGACAGGCGCTCCAGCGTATCGAGCAGGCGGTCGTCCAGGTCGCGGTGCGGGATGGTCTCGACCGTGGCACCTCCCCCCTGCGCCAGCGCGGCCCCGATGTGGACGCTGCGGTGCGCCTGGTTGTCCAGCAGGATCGCGTCCTTTTCCGTGGCCAGCACGGGAAGCGCGATCTGGTGGGCGAGCGTGGTGCTCGGCACAAGGAGGGTGGGGGCATCGAAGATCCGGCGCATCGCGTCCTCCGCCTCCCGGTAGATCGGCGGCGATACGTACGCGCGCGATGTCGCGAACTGCACCCCGTACCGGCGAACCGCGTCCACACAGCCTTCGATCACGCGGGGGTGGAATTCCAACCCCAGATACGAGCACGACGCAAAGGAAACCAGATCCTTTCCGTTCAGCCGGAGCGTGGGCCCATCGATTTTCTCGTTCTGAGCTATGCGGAAGCTGGTGCCCCGGCGGCGCGCCTCACGGTGGATCTGCTCGATCTGCGGGAGCATCTCAGAGGTTTCCATCCAAATTTCTCCTGCGGGCGAATGCTCCCGCGTGTGTGGCAGCAAACACGGCACGGATGGCCGGACCACTCGCCTGTCGCAAGCAATCGCTTGGGCGCCCGTCGCCGAAATGAGGGCGGAACTATAAACCGTCAGGCGGCGCTAAGGCAATCCGTGTCGTGAAATGTTTCAGAGCCCGAGACGATGTGCGTGGGGCTCGCCGATCGGCCGCTCCCCGGAGCATGCGGACGATGGCGGAATGGCGAACGGAAACGCGAACGCCCGCCCGGACTTTTCTCCAGGACGGGCGTTCTGCATCCAGGCAAAATCAAGAGATGCGTGTACGGGCTGACGTTCGCTCTCACCTCTCGATCTCCACCGCCTCCACGTTGTCGAACCGCTCCAGGTCGATCAGCAGGAGGTAGGGGTCGATGCCGGCCTCGGCGGGTTTGCTGGGGACGGTTAGCGTGATCGTCTGCGGGCCGGTGCGGATGCGGTGGGGGCGCAGGTAGAGCCGCTCGCCGTACTCCGTGCCCTGGCCGGAGGGGGCGAAGACGCCGATCGGCACCCACTCGCTCATCGGCACCTCCGTCTCGACGCCGGCGGGATCGACGGTGACTTTGCGCGCGCGCAGGCGGAGCGTCACCTGCCAAGCGCCCCCCGCGATCTGCTTCGCGGAGGCGCGCTCCGTCTTGAGCTGCCAGAAGGTGTTCGCGGCAAGCAGGTCGTGGAGGAGAGGCCGCAGCGAGTCCGGCGTGACCGCCTGGAGTTCGCGGTAGAGGTCGAGGGTGGTGGACGGAGGCGCGCCCGCGCGCTGCTTCTGGCGCAGGCGGCGGAAGGCGAGGTTCACGCGATCCGGGCCCATGTACTCGCGCAGGGCAAAGAAGGCCGCGGGGCCCTTGCGATAGGCCGCGTACGGGTCCATCGCGCGGAGCAGCGGGACGGACTGGCGGATGGGCGGGATGGGTGACGGCTGGCGGAAGAACCTCCGCAGCCGCTCCAGGTGCGCGCGCCCGTAGGTTTCTTCCACGACGCCCATGGCGGCGTACCAGGCGAAGCTCTCGGAGAGCAGCGGGGCTCCCTCGGCGAGGGCATACGCGGTGCCCCACTGGTGCGCCATCTCGTGCGCGATGATCGCGAACGGCATGTCCAGGCCCTTCGCATCGTCCGCCGGGTTGTAGCGGGAGAAGCCTTCCGTGTAGTCGATCGTGGTGGCGTCGGCGTGCGCGCCCAAACCGCTTCCCGGATTCTCGACCAGGCGGATGAAGCTGTGCGGGTAGGGGCCGAACTCGCGGCTGTTGTGCTCCAGCGAGGCGCGCACGCTGCGGAGCATGCGGGGCAGGTTCGCCGCGTGCCGCGGGTGATGGAAGACCTGAATCGTGACGGGCCGCCCCGCGCCCGACTTGGGAGCCCAGCGCTCCTCGTGCAGGGCGTAGCGCGCGGAGAAGAAGCGGTATTCGTTGCCGATCGGGGCGTCGGTGGCGTAGTGGAAGTAGCGGCGCCCGTTCCTGGTCCACGTGCGGCGCAGCAGCCCAGGCGCCACGGCGGTCTGGTCGCCATCCGTGCCGATGACCGTTTCTACGGCGACGCGCGCGGCGCCGGTGAAGTCCTCGCCCGCCTCGCCGGTGACGTCCCCACCCGCTTCGACCTCGGCGAGCGAGGGAAAGAGGCGGCGCGGGGAGAGCCCGTGCGCACGCCGCTCGCTGGGCTTGAACAGCTCGCGGCGCAGATCGTATCCGATCTCGGGAAGGAACTCGTTGGTGAAGAAGCTGCTCGCCGCCGTCACCGAGCGGCCGGCGCCGCTGTTGCGGAAGCCCCGCGGCTTGAGATGGATCGCGAAGCTGAGCCGCAGCGATTCGCCGGGCTGGAGCGGCTGCTTCAGTGCGTAGATCGCGTGGCCGAGGTCCTGGTCCGCGACTACGCGCGTGGCGGGGCGGTCGAAGGTGATGGCGCCGGTCTGCACTCCCGGGGTGGTGGCCAGGTGGATCGTGTCGATCGGCCTCTGGGTGCGGTTCACGAGGAAGTGCGTGCCGCGCACCTCCACCTCGCGCCGCCGGGGATGGATCTCCATGTGCAGCTTCGTCCCGGCGATCCGGGGCTGCGGGGCGTTGGCGTATCGCCCGAAGCGCCGCTCGTACTCGGCCTGCCGCTCCGACCTCTCAAAAGGCGAAGCGTACTCGTTCAGCACGTTGGTGTTGTAGAAAACGAAGCCGCCCAGCGCGATCACGAGCCCCGCCGCCGTCGCGGCGGCCACCGCCGTAGGGCGCGTGAAGCGAAGGCGCGCAAGCTGGAGCCGCACGCGGAGGCTCCCCTCCAGCCCGCGCATCCAGAGCACCCTCGCCACCACCACCAGCAGCAGCGCCCACGCGCCCCAGTAGAGCATGAACCACGTCCACGGCCCCAGCGACGCGCCGAAGCCGCGCATGTCCGAGTACGTCCACTTCGGCGCCGAGCCGTAGACGAGCAGGTCGTGGTCGATCCCCAGCCAGGCGGCGAAGGCGATGAAAACGTAGGCGAAGAGCGCCAGCAGGTGGCCGAGGTACTTCTGGTTGACCAGCCCCTGCACCACCAGGGCGAGCACGGCGAAGAGGAGGTACTCGGGCAGCTGGAGCCCGAAGAGGACCTTGAGGTAGAGGCCGATCTCGAACTTGTAGTACCCCATCCTCACCTGCACCGCCATCCCGACCGCCATCAGCAGCGCCATCCACACGGCGAGGATCAGGCTGAGCCCCAGAAACTTGCCGGCGAAGCGCACCCCATCCGGCACCGGCGCCGCGTCGGTGATCTCGCCCAGACCCGCCCCCCGCTCGCGCCAGACCAGCTCGCCGGCGTAGAGGACGATGAACAGCGGGGTGATCACCCACTGGGTGAAGGGCTGGGTAAGGGAGGCGGTCAGAAAGGTGAGGACGTACTCGGTCCGGGGCAGCAGCGGGGTGCCCGAGCTCTCGAAGTTCTGCGGCAGGACCATGACGGCGATCGCCGCGATGCCGGCCAGCACCACCAGCCCGCCGCGGCTCTTTGCGATCGTAAGGAACGAGTCCTGGGTGATGGCGAGCGTCTGGCGCGCGCGGCTCGCGAGGCCGAACGCCTGCCCGACGTCGGGTACGGAGATCGGGACGATGCTCGCGACGTCGCTGCCGGAGGGCGTCGGCGCGTGCGCATCGCCCCTGTTCCCGCCAAAGCGCGCGATGCGGCTCCACCACGCGCTCGCCGCCAGGTGCTCGAAGCGGAAGCGGGCGTAGGTGAACGCGAGGGTCGCCAGCGCGGCGCCCGTCCAGAGCAGTCGGCTGTGGAGCAGAGGCCCCTCCAACTCGATCAGGCGCGTGCTCTTCTCGATCGGCGACCATCCCAGGACCAGCTCGGACGTGATGAACAGATGGCCCAGGACGTCGAGCGGCGCCGCCAGGTCCTGTCGCTCCAGGTAGTACATCACGGCGGCGAATCCGCCGTACGCCACGAAGATCAGGAGCACGCTGCCCACGTAGCTGGCGAGCGCCCGCCGCCCCAGCGCCGCCCACGCGAGCTGGATCGAGGTGCCGACGAAGGCGTTCGGCAGCGCAAAGAAGCCGTAGGCCGTGAGGTACGCCGCCGGCCGGAACGGCCCGATCAACTCGGGGTCCACGCCGGACGCGTAGACGGCGAGCATGATGCCGAGTGGGACGGCGAGCAGGATCAGCAGGTTGAGGACGAGCGCGGCCAGGAAGCGCCCCCCCAGGTGCTCGGCCTTGCTGACGGGCGCCGTGTAGGTGAGGGGGTGCATCCCCGTCTCCACGTCGCGCGCGGCGATCTCGCCGGCCGTGGCCGCGCCCAGCACGAGCCACAGCATGGTGCCGAACACGGTGGTGGACGCGATGATGAAGGGGGAGTTCAGAAAGAAATCCGCGTACAGCGCGTCCTGGATGTAGCTTCCTCGCACGAACAGGAACGCGATCGTGGCGAGGATGGCGAAGACGAGCCAGGTGGAGACCCGGCGCGCCTGGTAGGCAAATTCGAACCGGAAGATCGTCCGCAGCTTCATGACGCCACCGCCGCCTGCTGGCTCCGGCGGCCGATGTGCCCCGCCATGGTGCCGAAGTAGACGTCCTCCAGGTCCGGCTCGGCGGGCTCGAAGCCGGGGCCGGGCGCCGCGTCGGCGTAGACGTGCACCAGGGTGCGCCCGGCGAGCATCTTGGTGGAGATCACCGCGTGCTCGCGCTCCACCTCGGCCAGCGCGCTCTTTTCGATCACGCTGCGCCAGATCCGCCCCCGCATCTCCTCGATGGCGCCGAGCGGCTCGGCCTCCAGCAGGATCTCGCCGCGGTCGATGATCGCCATCCGCGTGCACAGTTCGGAAACGTCTTCCACGATGTGCGTGGAGAGGATCACCGCGCTGTTCTCGCCCAGTTCGCTGAGCAGGTTCAGGAACCGGACGCGCTCGGCCGGGTCCAGCCCCGCCGTCGGCTCGTCGACAATGAGCAGCTTCGGGTTCCCCAGCAGCGCCACCGCCACGCCGAACCGCTGCCGCATCCCGCCCGAGTAGCCGCCCAGCTTCTGCTTGCGCACCTCCCACAGGTTCGTCTGCCTGAAGAGCGCCTCCACCACCTCCTTGCGCGCCCTCTTCTCCGGGATGCCCTTGAGGATGGCGAAGTAGTCGAGCAGCTCCTCCGCGCTCGCCTTGGGATACACGCCGAACTCCTGCGGCAGGTATCCGAGCGTCTTCCGCACCTCGTCTTTCTGGCGCACGACGTTCAGGTCGCCGAGCTGGATCGTGCCGCTGTCCGGCTCCTGGAGCGTGGCGAGGATGCGCATCAGCGTGGATTTGCCGGCGCCGTTGGGTCCCAGCAGCCCGTACATCCCCGCCGGTATCGTGAGCGTCACGTTCTTGAGCGCCTGCACGCCGTTGGGATAGCTCTTGGAGACGCCGCGAATCTGCAATTCCATGGCTGCTGTCCTGGCGAGTGCCGCTGTGGAGAACGGGATGCAGCGACACCCGGTTGGATGTACTGGCCGCTATATGAAGTACTTTATGTTTCAAAGCACAGGCGCGCAAGGCTTCGGCGGAATGGTCCTACCCGGTTACGCCGTCACTCGCCCTGCCGACCAGCTTCCCTGCTCAACCCTGCTGCGTTGCGCCCGCATGAGAGTGCCGCCGCGCGGCGTACCGCGACACCATCGCCGATACGACAGCCGTGAGGGCGCTCATCAGGGTAATGGAGCCGATGACGATGGCGGCGAGCTGCCACAGCGGGAGCTTCGAAGTCGACTCCCCGATGGTGAACGGAAGCACGCCCACCAGCACACCCGCCGCCGCTCCCCACGCGCCCGCACGCACACGCGTCAGCTCGCCGGGTCCGCGGCGGCCATACGCAATCCCGATCAGCGCCGAAAACACCACTCCGGACAGGAAGCCGGGGTACGCTCCGATCGCCGGCCACATCTCGTCCATGGACCCGTCCGGATCCACGATCAACCCCACCAGCACGGCGATGGGCGCCCACGCCACGGCCCACGCCAGTCCCATCACCACCGCACCCCGGATGCGTGTCAGCACGTCCTTCATTTCGGCCTCCCTCTAATCCTTGAACGGGTTGGTGGAACACGGGAGAGGCCGCACGGCCCCTCCCGCGCGAGCGTTACTGCTTCTTGAGGATCATGTGCGCGGCGGGCGTGCTGACGCGCAGCTCCGTCACCGGACCGCTGTCGCCGTTCGCGCGGCGGAAGGCCATGATCCTGTTCCCCTGCCGAAAGGTGAGCCCCTCCACCCAGGGGACGGGGCGCGCCGGCGCACCGTCCGGCGCAAACGCCAGCCCCTGCGGCGTCTGCGTCACCTCGATCACCATGTCCCGGCCGCGTCCCTGCCCCACGTACCTGCCTACCAGCGGCGCGGCATCGCCGGCGAACCACTGGGGCCTCGGGCGGGTCCAGCCCAGGATCTGGCTGGCGAGCTCGCTCGCGACGGCGCTCGGATCCAGGGTGCCGGCCGTGTTCTGGAGGACGACCACGGCCATCTTCGCGGCGGGATACCATCCCACCTCCGCCGTGAAGCCGGCGATCGCGCCGCCGTGGCCGATGTAGCTGTGGCCGCTCGGGTCCGGCCCCACCTGCAGCCCCATGCTGTAGCGCAGCGGCGTACCGTCGTTCAGCTTCGACGGCGTAATGAGCTCGGCGTACGATGCCGGCGAGAGCACCTTGCCGCCGTGCAGCGCCCTCACCCAGGTCACCATGTCGCCCGCCGTGGAGCAGAGCGAGCCGGCGGAGAAGGGCCAGGTATGCACGTTGGTCCGCGCGCGGCGCACCACGCGGTTCGCCGCCACCATGTATCCATGCGCGCGGCGGGGGACGTTCTCCGCGCTGTGGCAGTACATCGAGCGCGTCATCCCGAGCGGTTCAAAGATCTTCTTCTCGACGTAGTCCTCGTAGCTCATCCCGCTCGCCTTCTCCACCACCAGGCCGAGCAGGAAGAAGGCGGAGTTGTTGTAGATCTGCGCCTCGCCCGTCCTGAACTGGAACGGTGTGCGCCGGATCAGCGCGTACGCCGAGTCGCGGGGGAAGCGCTCGTTGGTCACCAGGATGCCGAACTCCGGCATCTCGGTGAGCCCCACCATCCCCGAGGTGTGGTCGAGCAGCCGGCGCAGCGTCACCCGGTTGCCGCGCGTGTCGAAGTCGGGGAGCCACTTCGTGATCTCGTCGTCCAGGCTGAGCTTCCCCTCGTCGCGGAGCTGGAGCAGCGCCACGGCGGTGAACTGCTTGGTGACCGAGCCGATCTCGAACAGCGCGTCGTGCGGCATCGGCACGTCCCACTCGACGTTCGCCTTTCCGTACCCCTTGTAGAGCAGCGTGTCGTTCCCCCTCACCACCGCCGCCACGAGGCCTACGGCGCGGTTCTCCACCACGCCGGACGCGGCGATCGAGTCCAGCCGTACGTGGAGCGGACGCCCCGGCTGCCCGCCCGCCGCCGAGGCGGTGACGGCGACCAGGACGATGGCGCCGAGGGACGAACGGAGTGTGGCTGTCCTGAGCATGGATGCGGTCCGGTTGCGGGTCGAGTGCCACGAGCGTCTCACCAGATCACTTTGCAATGCAAAGTATGCGGGCACACCCGGTGTGTCAAACGTCTTGCACCGGCGTCAGACCGCGCCGCGCACGGCCGGAGCGCCGCGCCGCCGGGCGTGCGCATCCCCCGCCCCATCCAGCGGGTCCCCACCGCCCACGAGACCGGGCTCCACCGCCTCCGGCAGCACGTGCTCCGCGCGCTGTGCGAGCTTGAGCGAACCGCCAGCCGCGACGGCGCCGAACAGCACCGCCAGCACCGCGTCACCGAGGATGAGCCCCGGCGGTATCAGCCCACCGCCCGAAAGCAGGCTCATCGTCTGGAGGAAGAGCGGCACGAACAGCCCCGCCATGACCCCGCCGCCGACCCCGAAGCGGAGCGCGCTCATCTCGGCAAGACGGCGCCCGCGATACAGAGTACCGATGGCGAGGGAAAATGCTCCTCCCACGATTCCACCCATGACCCCGAGCTTCGCGGCGATCCCGAGCCCGTCCAGCCAGATCACCCCCTCGGGGAGGAAGCCGGCGACCTTGAGGACGGCGAACACCGCGAGCGCGAGGGCGGTCCACCCCGCGCCCCACACGAAGACGTTCCCGATCGCGCCCCGCAGGCGCCGGAAGAAGCTGTCACTCATGATGGCACTCCCTGCTGTGTTGAAGCGGGAACGAGGCCCGGCATCGCACCCGTTCCACGCCCGCGCGCGACGTCGGGGAACGATCCGTGGCCAAAGAACACCCTGTGCGCGACGGTGCGGAACGGGGGGAGGCGGAGCGCCGCGCAGGCGAGCTCGGCCGCCAGGGGCGAGCGCACCGCCGCCAGCGCTCGGCGGATGAGGAGGCGGGTACGGAAGCGGGCGCGCAGCGAGGTGCCGTCGTACGGCGCCAGCGCGGCCGGCTCGCCCGTGGCCAGGAGCTCGACGGCCACCTCCGCGGCCAGGGCGGAGAGGCGGAGGCACGGGTCCAGCCCGCCCGCCGTCAGCGGCGACACGGCGCCGGCCGCGTCGCCCGTCAGCAGCCCGCGCGCGCAAGCGATGCGCGGCAGCACACCGCCCACCGGGATGCGCCCGCCACGGCGCTCGCACGGCACCGCGCCCTCCAGCCCGAAGCGCGCCGCCACGCGGGCCTGGAATCGCCGCAGCGCCTCCGCCGGCTGGAAGCGCGATGCGTAACCGCCCACGCCCACGTGCACCTCCTCGCCGTCGTCCACCACCCAGGCGATGTAGCCGGGCGCCACGCTGGGGTCGATCCAGCAGTGGAAGGTGGGAGCGTGCCCGGTGGCGACGCGGCGGAACACCTCCTCCACCCCCACGATCCACTCGCGGTTCTCGTCCAGCCCCAGCGCGGGCGCCACCCGCGACGTCGCGCCGTCCGCGCCGACCACGAAGCGCGCCAGGAGCCGCTCGCGCCGTCCGCCCCGCTCCAGTGCCGCGGCCGAGCCCGCCCCGTCCGGCTCCAGCGCGGCCAGGGTGGTCGAGGGCGCCCACTGCACCCCGGCGCGGAGGCAGGCGTCCAGCTCCCGGCGGTAGAGCGCGCCCATGCGGCCTACGCGGTACTCGTCGTGCGGGCTCTCCAGCAGCTGCGCCCGCCCGCGCGGCGAGTAGAGCGCCACGCGCCGCACCGGAGGCCCCAGGCAGTCGTCCGGCAGCTCGAAGCTCTCCAGCGTCCGCCGGACAAAGATCCCGGTGGTGTGCACCGCGTGGTCCACGGCGGGCTTGCGGTCGGCCAGCAGCACGCTCGCGCCCGCCTCTCCCAGTCGGCGGGCGCACTCCAGCCCCGCCAGCCCGGCGCCCACGACGAGCACGTCCACGCGCGCGCTCACGACCCGCCTCCAGCGCGGCTCAATCCGGTTCCTTCTACCTCGGTCACGTGTTCCTGCATTTGGCGGCCGATCATCTTGTCCCGAAGCTCGATTTCCCGACGCGGGTCTACCCTGTAAAAAGTACTTTAAGTTACAAAGAGTATGAGCGCAAGGGCCATGATGCGGAGAGGCGCGGACGAACGGCGGCTACATCTGCCGGAACAGATGCACGTAGCCGCGGCTCACCGGCAGCACCTCGTCGCGTCCCCTGAGGAGGATCTCCGCGGTTTCGTTCTCGTGCCGCTTCACATGGCGGATCGCGCGCAGGTTCACCACCACCGAGCGATGAACCTGCGCGAACTGCTGCGGATCGATCTGCTCCAGCAGCTCCTTGAGCGCAACCCGGATCACCGCCTCGGCGGGTTTGCCCCCGTCTTGCCAACCGACGACCGTGTACTTCGCGTCCGAGCGGAGGTAATCGACGTCGCCAATTGCGATGAGGCGCACGGTCTTCCCCGCCTGCGCCCGGATCCAGCGCAACGGGTCGCTCTTCCCGCCGCCCTGCAGGTGCCGTGGGAACAACGTTATTGCGACGAAGCGCGGATTTGCGCGGACGAATGGTGGTTAGCCCGCCGGAACAAATACTCGCGACCCGCGGCTCACGTCCGACTCCGGCGCTCTGCTCGCCTGTCCGCGATAGGTGTGTGGCTACGACGCGACGTACCCGGCCACTGGTCGGATCAGGTCATGGAACCCGAAGTCAGCGGAGTCGCTGTGCGGGGCGGCGAGCGACGCCGGCATCTCGGCCTTGAACTGCCGGAACCGTGCGATGACCTTGTCGGAGCCGGCCAGGAAGGTGGTTTTCGGCGGCTGGGAGAGCAGAAAGCCGCGCACGTGCCGGACGTCGTTCTCTGGATCGCCGCTAATGGCCTGGATACTTGGCCGGCAATGTCCGAGATGTACCTTTGGAACCGGTACTGCTCGGTATCGAGGATCAACGCGGCCTTTCGCTTCTGAGCAACGCCACCGAACGCCTCCGCCCCCATAAAAAATGCCCAGTTCGAACGGCATGTTGAAGCGCGGGAGCGGCGGATTTCCGTCCGTGAGATGTCGTGGACCGACAGCCGGCACGCCCTGATGATGTCGTTGACCTTCTGGATACATACCTGGCTGCTGTCGTCCACCTCCAGCGCGCGACGCGGAAAGTATCCAAGATCGTAGACCGAAAAAGTAATGGCCTCGAAGAGAGGCCAATACTGTGAATCGAACGGGCAGTTGACGAAGACGCTGTTCTCGTACGTTGCGAGGGTCATCGTTCGGCCGGAGCCCGTGCCGCTCGCGTGCGATTCTTCGGGGGTTTCCGCCTGGACGCAGCCGTCTTCCCCTTTCGCACGATCACGAAACGCCCCGACTCGTCCCGCCAGAGGTACTGCTCCTCCCCCTCGATCAGCTCCACCTTCGCGGCGTTGCCACGTGCCATTCGGAAGACACGGGCTACACCGGCGATGGTGAACTTCGGCTTGCTCCTGGTGGGCGCCTCGCCCATGGTGTGGGTCTTCATCGTGACATCCGATGTGGGTGGTACTGCGGTCGATTCCCCTAAGTAAGCACCCCGGCTCCGTCTGCCCCCCGCGTGCGCCCGGCAGCTTCCTGAGGAGGCGGTCTAGCGGCCGCGCTCCCTCAGAAAGCCTTGTCAGCACTGATCGTTCGGCGGCCATGCTACCGGGTTCGACCAACACCGACCCTAGAACGGCAGATCGTCGTCGTCGTCCATTCCCGGCGCCTGGAAGTCGTCGTACGAGCCGCCCCCACCCGCCGGGGCGCCGCCGCCGCCGCCACGCGATCCGCCGCGATTGGCGCCTCCGCCGCCACCACCACCGCCGGAGCCGCCGCCCGAGGAGGCCGCCTGACGGTAACCGCCGCCTCCGCCGCCGTAGTCCCCGCCGCCGCCTCCTTCACGGCTGCCGAGGAGGAGGACCTCGCGGGCGCGGATCTCGGTGACGTACCGGGTGTTGCCGTCCTTGTCGTCGTAGGTGCGGTACTCGATCTCACCCTCCACGTACACCCGCTCCCCCTTTTTCAGGTACTTCTCGATCACGTCCACCAGCGGGAAGGGCTTGTCCCAGGCAACCACGCGGTGCCACTCCGTCTTTTCCTGCTGCTGGCCGTTGCGGTCGTTCCAGCGCCGGCTGGTGGCAAGCGAGAATTGCGCGACGCGCGCACCGCCTGCGGTCGTACGGATCTCGGGGTCCGAGCCCACGTTGCCGATCAGCATGGCCTTGTTCAGGCTGCGAGCCACAGCTCCTCCTTCATCCCAAAGTGAACAGAGTTGACACCCCAAGGCGCATAGGATACTCCCCCCGCGCGCCCGGTGTCAAGAGAATCGTCAAACGCGGAGACGCATAATGAGCGCGTCTTCCGTGGGCGACGAGTAGTACGAGCGGCGGCGCCCGATCACCGAGAACCCGCGCTCCAGGTACACCGACTGCGCGCCCACGTTGGACTCGCGCACCTCCAGGAAGATCTCCTGGGCCCCGCGCTCCCTGACCCTTCGCACCACGGCGTCCACCAGCGCTCCGCCGATCCCGCGTCCGCGCGCCTCTTCGGCCACGGCCACGTTCCCCAGTTCGCTCTGGTCCACCACCGTCCAGCACGCCGCGTATCCCACCACCCGCCCCACCGCATCGGCCACGAAGAGGTCGGTGTCGGCGCGGCGCATGAGGCCGCGAAAGGTGTTCTCGCGCCAGGGGGTGGAGAACGCGGCGGTCTCGATCTCCATCACGTCCGGCAGGTCGCTCTCGCGCAGGAGGCGGATGCGGAAGGCGGGCATGGCGCGCACGGAGGCCTCCATCAGCGCACCCTCCCCTGCGCCGCGATGCGCTCCGCGCCCGAGGAGCGCACGTAGTCCGGCTCCCACCCGGCGACGTCGGCCACGCGCCCTCGCTCCGGCACCGCGCCCGCCAGCCAGAGGAGCCCCGCCGCGATCGAGGGCCCCTCCTCCGGCGCCACGGCTTCGGGGCCGAAGGCGGCGGCCAGCACGTCGCGGTGCATCCACGCGCCCTCGCCGGTGAAGAGGGGCGGATCGTCGCGGAAGCGCTCGATGAGCTCGTCAAGCGCGAGCGCCTCGATCGCCATCGCCTCCTCCACGCCGGCCCCGAAGCGCCAGCAGCCGGCGTACACCTCGCGGTTGCGGGCATCGAAGAGGGCGCACACGGCTCGCCCGTCCTCCCGTCGAGCGGCCGCGGCACCCATCAGTCCGCTGAAGGCGAAGAGGGGGACGCCGCGCACCCGCACCACCGCCTTGGCCGTCGCCGCGGCGATGCGGAGCCCGGTGAACGACCCCGGCCCGCCCCCCACCACCAGCGCCGCCACGTCCCCCGGAGCCAGACCCGCCGCACGCAGCGCCTCGTCCGCGTTGGGGAGCAGCGTCCCCGAGGCGCCGGCCCGGTTGGGAAGGACGCGCTCAGCCACCACGCACCCATCCACCCCCACGGCCACCGATCCGCCGAGCGTGGAGCTGTCGAGCGCGAGGACCGGGCCGTTCAACGCGCGCCCTCCATCGGCGGCAGCGCGGGCGGGGCGCCGACCGGCGTGGCCGCGACCCGGCGCAGGTCGCCGCCGGCCGCTTCCTCCAGCTCCACCTCCCACCTGGTCGCAGGCAGCATCGTCTCCGCGCGCTCCGGCCACTCGATCAGAACCACGTCCCCCGCGGCGCCCAGCTCCTGCCATCCGAGGTCCCACACCTCGTCCGGGTCCTCCAGGCGGTACAGGTCCAGGTGGTGGACCGTCACCCCGCGTGGCGTGTCGTAGCGGAAGAGGAGGTTGAAGGTGGGCGAGGGCACGTCCCCCGCCACCCCCGTGCCGTGCACGATGGCGCGGGCCAGCGTGCTCTTCCCCGCCCCCAGGTCGCCGCGCAGCGCGATCACCAGCGGCGTCTCCGCCTCCCGCCCGATCCGCTCGCCCCAGGCTACCAGCGCGGCCTCGGAGAGCTCCGCGACCCGCTCAGCCATAGCCCCGAAGCTGCGACACGGTCCGCCGCTGCGGCGCCGGACGCGCGCCGTCCATCTCCGCCTTCAGCTCCAGGTACTGGTCGCGCAGGAGGGCGGCGCGCTCGAAGTCCAGCTGGGCGGCGGCGTCGCGCATCTCGCGCTCGATCTCGGCCAGGATCTCCTCCGGCTTCCTGGCGCCCTGCCCCGCGCGCCGCTCCGCCACCTTTTGGATCTCCTGCTGCTGCGCCTCGTACTTGGTGCTGCGGGAGTCGGCCACGCGCGTCGACCTCTCGATCTCCTCGATCGACTTGATCACCGACTGCGGGATGATGCCGTGCTCGCGGTTGTACTCCTCCTGCAGCGTGCGCCGGCGGTCCGTCTCCTCCATCATGCGCTGCATGGAGCCGGTGATGCGGTCCGCGTACAGGATCGCCGTCCCCTGCACGTTGCGCGCGGCGCGGCCTACCGTCTGGATCAGCGACGACGAGGAGCGCAGGAACCCTTCCTTGTCCGCGTCCAGGATCGCGACGAGCGACACCTCAGGGAGGTCCAGCCCTTCGCGCAGGAGATTGATGCCGATCAGCACGTCGAACTTCCCCAGCCGCAGGTCGCGCAGGATCTCCACCCGCTCCAGCGACTCGATGTCCGAGTGCAGGTAGCGCACGCGCACGCCGGCCTGCGACAGGAAGTCGGTGAGGTCCTCGGACATCCGCTTGGTAAGCGTGGTCACCAGCACCCGCTCGCTGCGCGCGGCGCGGATGCGGATCTCGGCCAGAAGGTCGTCCACCTGCCCCTTCACCGGCCGCACGATCACCTGCGGGTCGATGAGGCCGGTGGGGCGGATGATCTGCTCCACCACCACGCCCCCCGCCCTGGCCAGCTCGTACTCCCCCGGCGTGGCCGAGACGAAGACGGCGCGCGGCACCAGCGTCTCCCATTCGTCGAACTTGAGCGGCCGGTTGTCCAGCGCGGACGGAAGGCGGAAGCCGTGGTCCACCAGCGTCAGCTTGCGCGCGCGGTCGCCGTTGAACATCCCGCCGATCTGCGGCACGGTGACGTGGCTCTCGTCCACCACCACCAGGAAGTCCTCGGGAAAGTAGTCGTACAGGCACGCCGGCCGGTCGCCCTCCGCCCGCCCCGAGATGTGGCGCGAGTAGTTCTCGATCCCGGAGCACGTCCCAATCTCCAGCATCATCTCGATGTCGAAGTTGGTGCGGCTCTCCAACCGCTGCGCCTCCAGCAGCTTCTGGTCGCGGTAGAGCTCCTTGAGCCGCTCGTCCAGCTCCGCCCTTATCCGCTGCACCGCGCGCTCCAGCGTGGGCCGCTGGGTCACGAAGTGCTTCGCCGGATAGATGGCGCAGCGCGGCAGGATGGCGATGGTGTCGCCGGTCAGCGGGTCGAAGCGGGTGATGCGCTCCACCTCGTCGCCCCATAGCTCCACCCGCACCCCCTGCTCCTCGTAGGCGGGGTAGATCTCGATCGTGTCGCCGCGCACCCGAAAGGTGCCGCGCTCGAACGAGGCGTCGTTGCGCGAGTACTGGATGGCGACGAGCCCCTCCAGGATCTTCTTGCGCCCGATCTCCTGCTTCGTCTCCAGCGTCAGCATCAGCTTGCGGTACTCCTGCGGGTCGCCCAACCCGTAGATGCACGAGACCGAAGAGACGATGATGACGTCGTCGCGCTCCATCAGGCTCGATGTGGCGCGCAGCCGCAGCCGCTCGATGTCCTCGTTGATCGAGGAATCCTTTTCGATGTACGTATCCGTGGAGGGGACGTACGCCTCGGGCTGGTAGTAGTCGTAGTACGAGATGAAGTACTCGACCGCGTTGCTGGGGAAGAACTGCTTGAGCTCGCCGTACAGCTGCGCGGCGAGCGTCTTGTTGTGGCTCATCACCAGCGCGGGCTTCCCCAGGTTGGCGATGACGTGCGCCATGGTGAGCGTCTTCCCGGTACCGGTGGCGCCCAGCAGCGTCTGGTACTTGTCGCCGCGCTTAAGCCCCTCGGTAAGCTCCTCGATGGCCCGCGGCTGGTCGCCCGCGGGGGAGAAGGGAGACACCAGTTCGAACGGCATTTTACCTCGTCAGCGGACCACGAAGAAGGCGCGCGGGGATCGCCCCTCCTGCTACCCCGAACAAACCCCGAAGTTCACATCGGACGCTAGCCCATCACGCTGGCTCCCGCGCCCCCAATCCGCAAGACCCTCGCCGGATTCTACAAGCGAAAAAGCCCGGCGGAATCGCTCCGCCGGGCCAGGCATCACCTTACGAAGATCGGCGTGCTTTCGGGGTGGTGCTCCGGTGCGTCGGAGCCCGGCAGCCATACCCGTAGGCGGTTCCAGATGTGCAACAGGCATCCGAAGTCCTCCAGTCCCGCTACTCCGGAATCGAAAAGAACATAGAGCGCCTTCTCGGCATGGTGGCACAACGCGCGCAGCTTCGTGAATACCTCCCGCAACCCGGAGCGGTCCACGCCGCTCAAGAAGCTGCCGACCAGGTAGTCGAACACCGGACCGAAGATCTGCTCGCGCCCTGACCCCTCTGGAGGTGCCAGAATGGTACCCGTGTAACCCCACCATACGACGCCGCCGCGGGCCATCACTTCTCCGAGACCCGTGCTCGTGTGGCATGCGTAGGCGAGCACCCTGCGACCCTCCAGTAGCGAGGCGTCGTGCGCATCCAACGCGACAGCGGAATCCTGCGCCGCGAGCGTGCCCTCGGTCCCATGCGAAAACGCGAGCACTCCGTCGTCCCCCTCGCCTGCGCTCACCGCGTCGAGCAGGTTCGTTCGAGTGGCGTTGTGCCTCAGGAGTACGACGGTTGCCTCGTCAGCAAACCGCTCCGCGAGGCGGCAGGTCGCGTCCGTGGCATCGTCGTAGGCGGGCGCAAAGAGGATCATCCGCGCTAACGCTGCGCTTGACGGGCGAGGAGGTCACGTGAGATCCGCAGCAGATCCGAGGCGAACTCCCTTCCTAGATCGGTCCCGGAGTCCAGATGCCGCATCATCTCGCGCGCGGTGATTCGGCTTCCATCGATAGTGCGGTAGATCACAGTGTCCTCGGACGTGACCTCCGCGAGCAGGCTCGACAGCGTCTCCCGGGCGAACCCGCGAGACTGCGCACGGTCAAGGTACGACGTGTCTGCGCCCATGATCTCACCTATGCCTTTGAGGAACGCACGCAGCGAAGGCGAACGGGCGCTGGCCGTAGCGACATCCATGTGTTCGATCACGAGGAGCGCCATCCGAACGTTCCTGCGCATGCGCAGCGCGTGAGGCTCGTCCTTCTCGCCGAAAACGAAGTCGGGCAGGCCGTCCTCGTGCTTCAGCTTCAATGCCTTTCCAACGGCCTCCGGATCGGCGAGCAGCCATGCCTCAACGGACGGAACCGCGGAAAAAACAGGGACGCACGGCCTCCCAAGCCTTTGGGTCGCATGCTCTACCGCATCCGGAACGTTGATCTGATCCGAATCCACCAACGCCGCCACTCTAGCGCCGCCGAATTCACGGGAGGGCACCACCAGAAGTTTTTTCAAGGCCTGGACGCCGCCCGCCTGTGCTATGAGGAGCCGGTCCACCGGGTACCCGGCACGCCCCAGCAGAGCGGGTACGACGGCGGCGTCGAACGCGCCTTCCACGTACAAGACCAGTTCGGGTTCTACCTGAGATTCGGGGCTGATCACCCGCTCCACCGCCGATTCGCGCATTCGCTACGCCTCCGCTGAGTCGTTGTCGCCCGCCAGCTCCATCTGCTCGCGGCGCTCCACCTTGATGACGCCCTTCACCTTGCGCACGGCGTTGATGACGCGGGTGAGGTGCGTGAGGTTCTCGACTTCCACCACGAACTGGCCATGCATCCCGTGCTCGTCGGCGGTGATGTCGGCGCTCTTGATGTTGGTGTTGGTGGACGAGATGGTGCTCGCGATGTCCGCGAAGAGGCCGCGCCGGTCCGTGCCCTCCATCACCAGCCGCACGAAGAAACGGTCGCCGGCCACCGTCTCCCACTCGATCTCGGTGCGGCGCTCCGGGTGGTCGCGGAGCTGCAGGATGTTGGGGCAGTCGATGCGGTGCACCGAGATGCCGCGGCCGCGCGTGACGTAGCCCGTCACCTTGTCGCCCGGCACCGGCTGGCAGCACTGGGAGTAGCGCACCATCAGGTTGTCGATCCCCTGGATCTTGACCCCCTGCCCGCGCTCCGGCTCCGCGCCGCGCACGCGCGACACGAGGCGCTCGAAGGCGGTGGGCGGGCGCACGGGCGCGGCCTCCACCGTCTCCGGCCACAGCTCGCGGATGACGGTGCTCGGGCCCAGGTCGCCGCGGCCCAGGGCGGCGAAGAGGTGGTCCGAGTCGGCGAACTCCAGCTTCTTCGCCACCTCGGCGAAGCGGTCGTCGCCCACCTTCTCGCGGCGCGACTTGCGGATCTCGCGCTCAATGAACTCGCGGCCCAGCCGCACCGAGGAGCCGAACTCCTCTTCCTTGATCCACTGCCGGATCTTGTTGCGCGCGCGCGCCGTCTTCACGAACGCCAGCCAGTCGCGCGAGGGGCGCTGCTTCTGGTCGGTAAGCACCTCCACCGTGTCGCCGTTCTTCAACTCGCGCGAGAGCGGAACGATCTTGCCGTTGATCTTGGCCCCGTTGCAGCGCAGGCCCACCTGCGTGTGCACCGCGAAGGCGAAGTCGATGGGCGTGGCCCCCTTGGGGAGCTGCTTCACGTCGCCCATGGGGGTGAAGACGAAGATCTCGTCCTGGAACAGGTCGATGCGGAGGAACTCCATGAACTCCTCCGGCTCGCGCGTCTCCTGCTGCCACTCCAGCACCTGCCGGAACCAGGAGAGCGTCGAGTCCACGTCGTCGCCGCCGCGCGGACCCTCCTTGTACTTCCAGTGCGCCGCGATCCCGTACTCCGCCGTGCGGTGCATCTCGCGCGTGCGGATCTGGATCTCGTACAGCCGCCCACCCGGACCGAAGATGGTGGTGTGGAGCGAGCGGTACATGTTGGACTTGGGCGTGGCGATGTAGTCGTGGAACCGCTCGGTGAGCGGCGTCCAGCGGTTGTGGATCACCCCCAGCGCGTGGTAGCAGTCCGTCACCGTGTCCACGATGACGCGCACCGCCATCAGGTCGTAGATCTCCTCGTAGCTCTTCTCGCGCAGCGCCATCTTGCGCCGGATCGACCAGAGGTGCTTGGGCCGACCGGTGACCTCGCACTCGATCCCCGCGGCGCGCAGGTCGCCCTCCAGCGGCTCCCTCATCTGCTCGATCAGCTCTTCGCGCTCGCGCCGCTTCTCGGCCACCTTGGTGGCGAGCTCCTTGTACGGCTCGGGCTCCAGGAACTTGAAGCAGAGGTCTTCCAGCTCCCACTTGATGTGCGCCACCCCCAGCCGGTGCGCGAGCGGCGCGTAGATCTCGCGCGTCTCCTGCGCGATGCGGCGGCGCTTCTCCTCTCGCAGGTGCTCCAGCGTGCGCATGTTGTGGAGGCGGTCGGCCAGCTTCACCAGGATGACGCGGGCGTCCTGCGCCATGCTCAGCAGCAGCTTGCGGAAGTTCTCCACCTGCTGCTCGGTGCTGGTGCGGAACTGCACCTTGCTGATCTTGGTGAGCCCGTCCACCACCGTGGCCACCTCGGCCCCGAAGGCGTCGTTCACGTCCTGCAGTGTGGCGGAGGTGTCTTCCACCACGTCGTGGATCAGCCCGCTGGCGATGGTCACCGAGTCCAGGTGAAGGTCGGCCAGGATGCGGGCCACCTCCACGCAGTGGACGATGTAGTCCTCGCCGGAATGGCGCTTCTGCCCGGCGTGCGCGACGCCCGAGAACTCGTAGGCGCGCGTGATCCGGTCCAGGTCCAGCCGGTCCAGCGACGGCTCCAGCGACGCGAACAGCTCCGGCGGCAGGATGGCGCGCGCGTGCTCGACCGCGTCCTCGCGGGCGGGGAGGAGGGAGGCGGCCACGGCGCTACCCTCGGGCGGCGGGCGGGCGCGCGCCGGCCGCCGCCGCGCGAACTCGCGCGGCGAAGGTACGGGCCGGCCTGCGGGGGACGAGAGTAGTCATGCAATCAATCTACACCATGGGGGAAGCCCTCGCGCCATCCAGTATCCCGCTCTCCACGAACGAGACGTAGCGCCCCTCCCCCACGACCACGTGGTCGAGCACGGGAATCCCCAGCAGCTCCCCCGCTTCGGCGAGCTGCACGGTCACCGCCCGGTCCTCGGCGGAGGGGGTGGGCTCGCCGCTGGGATGGTTGTGCACCAGGATGATCGACGCAGCCGATTCCGCCAGCGCGGGTCGGAAGACCTCGCGCGGGTGCACCAGCGACGCGTCGAGTGTGCCGCGCGTCACCACCACGTCGCGGAGCACCTGGTTCTGCGTGTTGAGGAGGAGGACGTGGAACTCCTCCTGCGGCAGGTCGCGCATCACCAGCCGCATCCTCTCGTACACGTCGCGCGGGGACGCGATCCGGTCGCGCTCGCCCCGTACCTCCTCGGTGGCGCGACGGCCCAGCTCCATGGCGGCCAGGATCTTGGCCGCCTTCGCCGGCCCGATCCCGTAGACCTCGCATATGGCGCTGGGCGGCGCCGTGAGGATGCGCCGCAGCGACTCGTGGCCGCTCCCGCCCTGCGCGGTCCAGCGGAGCAGGTCGCCGGCCAGGTCCAGCGCGGTCTTGGCGGCCCTTCCCTCCTGCGCGGGCCTTCCGGTCTCGATCAGCAGCGCCAGCAGCTCCCTGGACGCGAGCGCCCGCGGCCCCAGCATGCGCAGGCGCTCGCGCGGCTGGTCGGCGGTGGGCCATTCCTTGATGGTGTAGGTCGTCACGGCGGGGGACGGGGAATGGGGAATGGGGAATGGGGAATGGGTGGGCCGGGAGCGGGGCAGGCACCGCGGGCCCCCACCCCGCTCGTTCCTCGCTGCCCCTGCCCCAAAACAACCTGGGGGAGGGGCGCCGAGGCGTGCATCGGTTTGGGGCGGCGCGGCTCGGCGCGGCGGATGGCACGGGCAGCCACTTGGGGCGGCCCCTACGGGTTTCGGTGTGGTGCGACGGCGGTGGAGCGAGGGTCGGGCACGGGCGCGATGAATCGCGCCCCTACCGGATCTGCGTATCCCGCGCGGCATTCTCCCCCTCACCCGCCCTGCGCCCCCGCAGGCGGGGGGAGGGGCTGGAGGGGGGGCCGCCCCCGCCACCCCAACATCACACCCCACCCCCCGCCGCAGAAGCCCCTCCGCAAAACCGGTCCGCGCGGCGCCCCCAAACGCGCGCCCCCGCACCCAAAAACGGTCGCGGGGGCGGAGCCGATGCCGGCCCCGCCCCCGCTTGCTGTCCCTATTCCCTATTCCCCGCAGTTCACCCGTTCCGCCCGTGGCAGTTCTTGTACTTCTTCCCGCTCCCGCACGGACACGGCTCGTTCCGCCCCACGGTGCTGGTGGCCGGAGTGGGGCGCACGGCACCCGCTTCCTCGCGGTTGGTGCGCAGTTCCGAGGACTCCGGGGCGAGCTGCGCGTACGGGTTCACCCCCAGCAGCGGCGCGCGGCGCGGAGGCGGCGCCGGGGCCGGCTCCGGCGCGGGGGGCGGCGGGGCCATCCCCGCATCCTCCATCAGCTCCTCCTCCGTCCCCTGCGGGAAGCCGAAGAAGCCCATGGGGGGCTCCTCCATCGCCGGGGCGAGCTGGGCGCGGAAGGTGAAGCGCGACACCGAGCCGTAGAGGTCCTTCATCAGGTCCTCGAACATGTCGAACGCTTCCTTCTTGTACTCCACCAGCGGATCTTTCTGGCCCCACCCGCGGAAGCCGATCGACGCCTTGAGGTGGTCCAGATCGTACAGGTGGTCCTTCCACTTCTCGTCGATGGTGGAGAGCACCACGAAGCGCAGCACCGCGTCCGTGGCCTCGCCGAAGCGCTCCAGCTTCTCCTCGAAGGCGGCGCGGGCGGCGTCCATCACGTACTCGTTCAGCTCCTCGCGGCCGCGGAAGTCGTGGCCAGCGCCCTCCTCGGCAGGAAGGCGGTCGGGGCTCATCCCGAAGTCGAGGAGGAAGCGCTGGCGGAGCGCGTGCAGCTCCCACTGCTCCGGGTCGCCGCTGGCGTACTCGTCCAGCACCACGGGGAGCGCGTGCTCCACCATGTCCCACACCTCGGCGCGCAGCTCGTCGCCGCCCTCCAGGGCAAAGGTGCGCAGGTCGTAGATGACCTCGCGCTGCTGGTTCATGACGTCGTCATAGTCCAGCAGCCGCTTGCGCGCCTCGAAGTTCTGCATCTCCACGCGCTTCTGCGCGCCGCCGATGGAGTTGGTGATCCACGGGTGCGTGATCACCTCCCCTTCCTCGGCCCCCATGCGGTCCATGATGGACGCGATGCGGTCGGAGCCGAAGAGACGCATCAGGTCGTCTTCCAGGGAGAGGAAGAACTGCGACGCGCCCGGGTCGCCCTGGCGGCCGGCGCGGCCGCGGAGCTGGCGGTCGATGCGCCGGCTCTCGTGCCGCTCCGAGCCTATGATGTGCAGGCCGCCCATCTCGGTGACCGGCTTCCCCTCCGCGTCCGTCGCCTGGCGCGGCTCGGTGACGCCCTTGCCGAGCTTGATGTCGGTGCCGCGCCCGGCCATGTTCGTGGCGATGGTGACGGCGCCCGGCTGCCCCGCCAGCGACACGATCTCGGCCTCGCGCTGGTGGTACTTGGCGTTCAGCACCTCGTGCGGTACCCCGCCCCGCTTCAGCATGCGCGACAGCGTCTCGCTGGTGTCCACGCTCACCGTGCCCACCAGCACCGGGATCTCCAGGGCGTGCAGGCGGCGAACCTCCTCCACGATGGCGTTCAGCTTCTCGCGCTTGGTCTTGTAGACCAGGTCGTGGCGGTCGTCGCGCACGATGGGACGGTTGGTGGGGATCACCATCACGTCCAGCCCGTAGATCTGGTGGAACTCCCCTTCCTCGGTCTCCGCGGTGCCCGTCATTCCGCAGAGCTTGTCGTACATGCGGAAGTAGTTCTGGATGGTGATGGTGGCCAGCGTCTGCGTCTCGGCCTTCACCGACACGCCCTCCTTGGCCTCCACCGCCTGGTGCAGCCCGTCTGACCAGCGCCGGCCCGCCATCATGCGGCCGGTGAACTCGTCCACGATCATCACCTGCCCGTCCTGGATGACGTACTGCTCGTCCTTGTTGAAGAGGGCGTACGCCTTGAGGAGCTGATGGATGACGTGGATCTTCTCGCTCTTCTCCGCGTACTCGCGCTCCAGCTCGTCCACGCGGGCACGGCGCTCGTCCACGCTCAGCCCTTCCTCCAGCTCCACCCGGTGCACCTCCTCGGAGATGTCGGGAACGATGAAGGCGTCGTGCTCGTTGGGCGCCAGCACGTCGAGCCCCTGGTCGGTCAGGTGCACGTTGTGCCCCTTCTCGTCCATGGAGAAGAGGAGGTTCTCCTCCAGCTCGTGGACGCGCTTCTCCATCATGTAGTCGCGCTCCACCTTGCCGATGATCTTCACCAGCCCGGGGTCGTCGGCCAGCATCTTCTGGAGGCGCTTGTTCTTGGGCGCGCCGCGCCGGGCCAGGAAGAGCTTCTCCCCCGCCCCGTACGTGTCGCCGGCCGCGATGTTCTGCTCGGCCTGGGCGATGAAGTCGTTGACCAGGCGGTTCTGGCGGCGGTACAGGTCGGCCACCGACGGGTTGTAGCGCGCATACGCCGCGTTCGTCTCGTTCCCCACGGGGCCCGAGATGATCAGCGGGGTGCGCGCCTCGTCGATGAGCACCGAGTCCACCTCGTCGACGATGGCGTACGCGTGGTGGCGCTGCACCCGCTGGTCCAGCGAGTGCACCATGTTGTCGCGCAGGTAGTCGAAGCCGAACTCGTTGTTGGTGCCGTACGTGATGTCGGCGTGGTACGCGGCGCGGCGCTCGGGGGTGTTGGGCTCATGGAGGTCGATGCACCCCACCGTGAGGCCCAGGAAGCCGTACAGGTGCCCCATCCACTCCGCGTCGCGCTGCGCCAGGTACGAGTTGACCGTAACCAGGTGCGCGCCGCGGCCGGTGAGCGCGTTGAGGTACAGGGGGAGGGTGGCTACGAGGGTCTTCCCTTCGCCGGTGGCCATCTCCGCCACCTTGCCCTGGTGCAGCGTGATGCCGCCGATGAGCTGCACGTCGTAGTGCACCATGTCCCAGGTGATCGGCTGCCCGGTCACCAGCACCTCGGTGCCCACCAGCCGCGCGGCCGCGGCCTTGACGGTGGCGAACGCCTCGGGGAGGATCTCGTCGAGGACGCCTTCCAGCGCCTCCTTGCGCCGCTCCTCCGCCTCGCCGATGCGCTGGGCGATCCCCTCGCGTTCGGCGGCGGCGAGGGTCGCGCGCTTCTCCTCGCGCAGCTCCGCCAGCTCGGCCTCCACCTCGGCGACGGCTTCGCGGATCTGGGCGCGGAAGCGCTCGGTCTGCCCGCGCAGCTCCTCGTCCGAAAGGCCCTGCAGCCGCTCGAACTCCTCGTTGATCTGCTCGATGATGGGGGCCAGCCGCTTCAGCTCGCGCTGGTGGCGGGTGCCGAACAGGGCCTGGACGATGGTCTTCAACATGACGTTCCCTTCGCGTTACTAACGGGGAAGCTCCCGGTACAACCCGCGGCGCTCGACCAGCGCGCGGACCGCATCGGGAACCAGATATCGAATCGTTTCTCCGGCCGCGGCGCGCCGGCGCACTTCGGTTGCCGACACGTCCACACGCGTAACCGCCACGTAAGTGGCGGGGATGGGCGCGTCCGGCGGCACTCCCGCGCCGTCCCTGGAGAGGACGGCCACGCGGGCCAGCCGCAGGATCTCGCCCGGCTCCCTCCACCCGGGGATCTCGCGCAGGTTGTCCGCGCCGATCAGCAGCACCAGCTCGTCGCCGGGGTGGCGAGCCGCGAGCTCGCGCAGCGTGTCCACCGTGTACGACGGCCCGGCGCGGCGCAGCTCCACGTCGTCGGCCTCGAAGCGGGGGTCGCCCTCGACGGCGGCCCTCACCATCTCCAGCCGCGCCTCGGCGGAGGCCTGCACGCTGGCCAGCTTGTGCGGCGGCACGGCCGAGGGGATCCAGAGGACGCGGCCAAGCCCCAGCGCCTCGCACGCATCGGAGGCGACCACGAGGTGCCCCAGGTGCGGCGGGTCAAAGGTCCCGCCGAAGACCCCAATGCGCATTCCGCCGGGGGCGCCGCTACGCCGGCGGAAGGGTGCGCGCTTCGGGGCTCTGCGGATAGCTCTGCCGCAGCCGGGCGCGGGTCTCCTGCGCCTCTTCCTTGTACCCCACGCGGTCGTACGCCAGCGCCATCTGCAGCAGCGCCTGCGGTGCGGTAGGCGTGTCCGGGTACTCGGTGGCCGCGCGCTGAAAGTAGATCACCGATGCGTCGAAGGCGCCGCGGCGGAAGTACCACATCCCGGCGTCGAACGACTTGCGGGCCAGCTTGTCGCGCAGCTCCGCCACCCAGAGGCGCACCCGGTCCGAGCGGGCGGTCTGCCCGTAGTACTCCACGTACGAGCCGCAGTACAGCAGCGCCGTCTCGGTGTTCTCCTGGTCCAGCGCCGTCTTCGGCGACAGGGTGCGGTACGCCTCGCACACGCCGAAGCGCGCGTCTTCCTGGCGCGGGGTGGCGGGGTACTCCGTCACGATGCGCAGAAAGGTGGTGGCCGCCATCAGGTGCTCGTCCGTCTCCATGCGCGCGCGTCCCAGGGCGTACAGCCCTTCGGGGAGGCGCGGGTCGCCGGCCGAGGCGTCCACCCACGTCTGCAGCAGCTCCGCGGCGCGGCCGAAGCGGCGTGCCTCGTACGCGGCCATCCCGCGCTGGTACGCGGTCTCGGGAGTGAGCGGGGGCGGGGAGCGGAACAGCGAGCATCCCGCGGTGGAAAGCGCCAGGACCAGGGCCAGCGGCGCGCAGCGTGTAAGTAGCTTGGGTCTCATGGGTGCCGGTACCCCGATGGGCGGGGCATTGTTCAACGGTCGTTGACGGAAGTCTGCGTGCGCCCAGCGGCGCCCTCGCGCTGCCGTTCCAGCATCCCCAGGTACGACGACACCTGGGCGTTGCCGGGGTTCTGCTCCAGCGTCCGGCGCCACTCCGCCCCGGCTTCCTCCACCCGGCCGGCGCGGTACAGCGCAAGCCCCAGGTTGGCGCGCGCGGCGGCGAAGGAGGGGCGGGCTTCCACCACGCCGCGCAGCTCGGCCACCGCTTCGTCGTGCCGACCCACCTCAACGAGAAGGCGGCCCAGCTTGTTTCGGATATCCAGGAACTGGGGGCGCAGCACCAGCGCCTTGCGGTACTCGGCCATCGCCTCTTCCACCCCGCCGGCGTCGGCGTACAGGTCGCCGAGGTCCTGGTGCAGGTTGGCCAGCCGCGCCGCCGCCGCGCTGGAAAAGCGCCCGCCGGACTTCTCCTCGTCCGCCCCCGCCGCGTGGGCGAACGACTCGCGCGCCTCCTCGGTGCGGCCCAGGTCGTTGAGCGTGATGGCGCGGTTGAGGTGCGCCTCCACGTACCCGGGGTTCAGCTCCGTGGCCCGCCCGAACGCTTCCAGCGCCTCGTCCGTGCGCCCCACCAGCGAAAGGCAGAGCCCCATCAGGTTCTGCACGTCCGGGAACTCGGGGTGCCGCTCCGCCACCAGCTGCAGGTCGGCCAGGGCGGCGAGGTAGGCGTTGCGCGCGTATGCTTCTTTGGCGCGCGCCAGGAGCTGCTCCGTCGTGGCTTCGGGGGCCATCGATCCTCCGCTGGGGGATGGGCGCGAAACCGGGGGAAGATAGGCCCTCCCCCGGCCCGCGAGCAAGGCGCCGCGCGCGTACGGTTGGAGAAAAGCATCACACAGAGGGCACGGAGGGAACTGAAAGGCCACAGAAAAAACCTTTTTGCGGTTCTCTCTGTGGCTCTGTGTCTCCGTGTGAGCCATGCAGTTGCTATCCCGCGCGCCGCACGGCGCGGGCGGCGGCGCGGGCGGCGGCGGCGCCCACCGGGTACAGCGCCCACTCCGGGCCCAGCCGGATGGCGAGCCGCGCCAGACGCTCCACGCGCGGCACGCGGCGCCGCATCCAGGCGAGTAGGGAGTAGCCGGAGGGGAGGTCCAGCGTGGCGCTCCCCTGGTCGCAGGGGAAGCCGCCGCGGCGCGCGACGCCGGCGATGATGGAGCGCCCCAGCACGATGCGCAGCGTCTCGTGCGCCGGGGTGCGCTCCATCCACCCCACCGCCACGTACCTCCCCGCGGCGTCCAGGCGAAAGGGGTCCGCGGGCGCTCCCTCGCGGCGGCGGAGCCCCTCGGCCATCTCCAGCACGCGGCGGAACAGCTCCGGACGCCAGTGCTCCGCCGTCCAGCGGTCCACCTCGCGGCGGTCGTCCGGCCCGCAGGCGTCCATGGCGTCGGCAAGGACGAGGAGGTCGCGCAGGGCGCCCCGCCGCTCCGCGTGCTGCTCGGTGGCGTGGTGGAGGACGTACCAGAGGTGGTCCGCCGGGTGGAGGACGCACAGCCCCGGCAGCGAGGGCGCCGGCACCAGGCGCCGCTCCGGCGCTCCGTGCGTCCCCGGGATGGAGGTGTGGACCTCGACGGGGAGCGAGTCCTCCGTGGCGCGCAGCCGCAGGGCGTGGGCCCCCGGCGCGCCCACGGCGCGGTAGCCCAGGCGGTCGATCTCCTCCGCCAGCACCGCGGCCTCCGGGGCGCTCGCGTAGACGTCCACGTCCGACAGGTCGGGGGCGCCGCGGCGCAGCACCGCCACCGCGCCCTTCATCACCGCCACCGTGAGCCCCCGCCGCCGCGCGATCGCCCGGATCTGGTGCAGCGCGGCCCGCGCGGAGAGCACGCGCTGGAGCTCGGCCATGCGCGCGCCGCGCAGCACCGCCGCGTGTTCGTCGGTGGGGGCCAGCGCGCCCAGCGCGTCCGCCAGGGGGATCGCCATCCGCTCCACGCGCAGGAAGAGGCCCCACGCGGCGGGGGAGGCCGGGGGGAGCGGCGGAGGTGCGCCGGGGGCCCCGAGCACGTGCAGCGCCCAGGCGCGGAGCCGCAGGGCCCCGTCCACGGCGGACTCGGCGGAGGGTGTCATGGATGGACCGGGTGGCATCCCCGCGGCGGGGGCGGCGCGCCCGGCGGCGCGCTCAGCCCCGGCCGTAGCGGTCTTCCAGGCGGATGACGTCGTCCAGCTCGGGGGTGCTGACCTCCAGGATCACCGCATCCTCCAGCGCCTCGATGCGGTGCACGTCGCCGGGGCGCACGGTGATGCACTGGCCCGGCTCCATCTCGAAGTCGACGCCGTTGAAGTGGTACAGCAGGCGCCCGGACTGCAGGTACATCGTCTCCTGCTTGCGCTCGTGCTTCTGCAGCGAGAGCGCGTGGCCGCGGGTGACCTCGAGGATCTTGCCGGCGTAGCGTTCTTCGTGCGCGTACCACACTTCGCGCCCCCAGGGCTTGTCGACGATCTTGGGTGTGGTGAGGGGAACTGCGTTGGTGTGCACGGTTGCCTCTGTCATGGAAGTATCGGTCTTGAATCAGTTGCAGTCGCGCCGGCCGGGGTGCCGCCCCCGCCGGCATGGCGGCGCGGCGCCCTTCGGCCGGCGTTTCGGTCAGATCCCGGCGGGGGCCTGCCCGCTCCGGAACCACTCCACGAAGCGGGGGATCCCCTCCTCGATTCGAACGCGCGGAGTATAACCCAGCAGGGCCCGCGCGCGCGAGATGTCGGCGTAGGTCCGCTCCACGTCTCCCGGCTGGGCGGGGAGGCGGTGCAGCGCGGGTGTCACCCCCATCGCCTCGCCCAGCAGCTCCACCAGCCGCACCAGCGGCACCGTGTCGCTCTCGCCCAGGTTGAACACCTCGAACGACGCATCGCGCGCCGCGGCGTAGGCGATGGCGCCCTCGATCCCCTGCACGACGTCGTCGACGTAGGTGTAGTCGCGCCGCGTGGAGCCGTCGCCGAAGAAGGGGATCGGCTCCCCCGCCGCCATCAGCCGCGCGAACTTGTGGATCGCCAGGTCGGGCCGCTGCCGCGGGCCGTACACGGTAAAGAAGCGCAGGCACACCACCGCCAGCCCGTGCAGGTGCGCGTAGGCATGGCAGAGCAGCTCGCCCGCGCGCTTGCTGGCCGCGTACGGCGAGATGGGGGTGGCCGCGGGCTCGTCCTCGCGAAAGGGCACGGCCGGCGTGTCGCCGTACACGCTGGACGACGAGCCGAAGACGAACGGCTTCACCCCCAACCGGCGCGCCAGCTCCAGCATGGCGACGGTCCCCTCCACGTTGACCTGCGTGTAGAGCACGGGGTCTTCGATGGAGGGCCGCACCCCCGCGCGGGCCGCCAGGTGCACGATCGCGCCGACTCCCGCGCCCGCGAGCTCGCGCTCCAGCCCGGCCAGGTCGCGGATGTCGCCCTCCACCAGCCGGAAGCGCGGCGACCGGGCCAGCGCGGCCGCGGTCCCGCGCTTGATCGCCGGGTCGTAGAAGCTGTCGAAGCTGTCGACGCACACCACTTCGTCGCCGCGGTCCAGCAGGCGCTGGCAGAGGTGGCCGCCGATGAAGCCGGCGCCACCGGTCACGAGCACCTTCACGCGTCCTACAGGGTGCGGACCGCCATCGCTCCCGCTTCCACCACGCCGCGGAAGTAGGGGATGGTGCGGCGGAGCCCTTCCTCCAGGTCCACCGTGGGCTCCCACCCCAGCACCGCGCGCGCCACCGTGATGTCCGGCTTGCGCACCTTGGGGTCGTCCTGCGGCAGCGGGTGCCACGCGATGGCGGACGCGCTCTCCGTTTGCGCCAGCACCCGGTCCGCCAGCTCGCGCACGGTGAACTCGCCGGGGTTGCCGATGTTGGTGGGCTCCGCACGGTCGCTGTGGAAGAGCCGGTAGATCCCCTCCACCAGGTCGTCCACGTAGGTGAAGGAGCGCGTCTGGCTGCCGTCGCCGTACACGGAGAGCGAGTCGCCGCGCAGCGCCTGCACGATGAAATTGGAGACGACGCGCCCGTCCTCGGGGCGCATGCGCGGGCCGTACGTGTTGAAGATGCGCACGATGCGCGTCTCCACCCCGTGGAAGCGGTGGTACGCCATCGTCATCGCCTCGGCGAAGCGCTTGGCCTCGTCGTACACCCCGCGCGGCCCCACCGGGTTCACGTTCCCCCAGTACGTCTCCGGCTGCGGGTGCTCCAGCGGGTCGCCGTACACCTCGCTGGTGGAGGCCAGAAGGAAGCGCGCCCCCTTGGCCTTGGCCAGCCCCAGCGCCTTGTGCGTCCCCAGCGACCCCACCTTGAGCGTCTGGATCGGCATCTCCAGGTAGTCCACCGGCGAGGCGGGCGAGGCGAAGTGCAGCACTCCGTCCAGCGGCCCGTCCACCTCGATGTGCTCGGTGACGTCCTGCTCGATGAAGGAGAAGTCGTCGCGCCCGTCCAGATGCGCCAGGTTCTCAGGGCGCCCGGTGAGGTAGTTGTCCACCCCCACCACCTGGTGCCCCTCGGCCAGGAAGCGGTCGCACAGGTGCGAGCCCAGGAAGCCCGCCGCGCCGGTGATCAGGATGCGCATCGCCGGCTCCTCAGGCGCTGGCGGCAGCCGGCGCCGCCGCGGGGGTGGACGCGGGGCGGCCGATCGACTGGTAGCGGAAGCCCATGGCGGCCATGCGCGCCGGGTCCCACAGGTTGCGCCCGTCGAAGACCACCGGCTCGCCCAGGGTGGAGCGGATGCGGTCGAAGTCCGGCGTGCGGTACGGGCCCCACTCGGTCAGCACCAGCAGCGCGTCGGCCCCGTTGAGGCAGTCGTAGTTGTGCTCGCACAGGGAGAGCGCCCCCGTGGCGATCAGGTCCGCGAAGTAGCGCCCCGCCTCGTGCCGCGCCTCTGGGTCGTGCGCGCTCACCGTGGCGCCGCGCTCGCACAGCCCGCGCACCACCGTGAGGCTGGGCGCCTCGCGCATGTCGTCCGTCTCGGGCTTGAACGAGAGCCCCCACACGGCGAAGCGGCGGCCGGTGAGATCCTCGCCATACTGGGCCACCACGCGCTCCAGCAGCACCCGCTTCTGCGACGCGTTGACCTGCTCCACCCCTTCCAGGATCGCCGCGTCCACCCCGGTCTCGCGCAGGGTGTGCACCAGCGCCTTGACGTCCTTGGGGAAGCAGGAGCCGCCGTAGCCGATCCCCGCGAAGAGGAACCCGGGCCCGATGCGCTCGTCCGTGCCGATCCCCTTTCGCACGTGGCTCACGTCCGCGCCCACCGCCTCGCACAGCCCGGCGATGGTGTTCATGAAGGAGATGCGGGTGGCCAGCATGGCGTTGGCCGCGTACTTGGTGATCTCGGCGGACGCGATGTCCATGAAGAGCACCGGGTTGCCCGAGCGCACGTACGGCGCGTACAGCTCCGCCAGGCGGGCGCGCGCGTGCTCCGAGTCCACGCCGACCACCACGCGGTCCGGGCGCATGAAGTCCTGCACCGCGGCGCCTTCCTTGAGGAACTCCGGGTTGGAGCAGACGTGGAAGGGGCGCGCGGTGTGGCGGGCGATCGCCTCCCTCACCTTGTTGGCCGTTCCCACGGGCACGGTGCTCTTGGTGATGACGATCTTCTCCGGCCCGTCCGCCGGCATGTTGCGGCCGATGGTCTCGGCCACGGCCAGCACGTGCTGCAGGTCAGCCGAGCCATCCTCGCCCGGAGGGGTGCCCACGGCGATGAAGATCACCTCGGCCGCCGCCGCCGCGCCGGGCACGTCGGTGGTGAAGGTGAGGCGGCCCTCCTTGAGGTTCCGCTCCACGAGCGGCTCCAGGCCGGGCTCGTAGATGGGGATCTCGCCGTTGTTCAGCCGGTCGATCTTCCCCGCGTCGATGTCGCAGCAGACCACGTCGTTGCCCGTCTCGGCGAGGCACGCGCCGGCCACCAGGCCCACATAACCCGTTCCAACCACTGCGATATGCATGAAATCCCGAGGTCTTGAGAATTCACCTGTCCGCGGCGCGGCGCTTCGCCTTCGCCGGAGGGAACAGGCCAACTGGACGGATCCGCTTGAGCGGCTCCGCCGCGCGCGCGGATAGCCGTTAACTCTAGCTATACCCGCGCCCCCTGGCAACTTCGGGGCCGATCACCGCGGGGTACCATTCAGCCCGCCAGTGTATTGAAAATTGCCAGCCGGTGGCGGTGCGGCGTGGGCGCTTCGCTCAGGAAGCGGGCGGGTTCTTCGACAGCCGGTGCACCACCTCGCACACGCGCTCCAGGTGGCTCGTCTCCAGGTTGGAGCCGGAGGGGAGGCAGAGCCCGCGCTCAAAGAGGTCCGCGGCCACTTCGCCCCCCACGCAGTCGTGCGAGGCGAAGATCGGCTGCAGGTGCATCGGCTTCCACACGGGGCGCGCCTCGATGTCCTCGGCCTCGAAGGCAAGCCGCAGCGTCTCGCGGTCCGCGCCGAAGGCAGCGGGGTCGATGGTGAGGCAGGTGAGCCAGCGGCTGTGCGTGCCCCACGGCGCCTCGGGCATGAACTCCACGCCGGGAAGGCCGCCCAGCTCGCGCGCGTAGAAGTGGAAGTTGCGGCGGCGCGCGGCGACGCGGTCGGCCAGCACGCGCAGCTGCCCCCGCCCGATGGCCGCGAGCACGTTGCTGAGCCGGTAGTTGTAGCCGATCTCCGAGTGCTCGTAGTGCGGGGCCGGGTCGCGCGCCTGCGTGGCGAGCTTGCGCGCCTTCGCGATGAGCGCCGCGTCGTCCGACACGAGCATCCCGCCCCCGGAGGTGGTGATGACCTTGTTCCCGTTGAAGGAAAAGATCCCCGTCTGCCCCAGCGTGCCGGGGCTGCGGCCCTTGTAGCTGGCGCCGAGCGCTTCCGCCGCGTCCTCGATGAGGGTGACGCCGTGCTCGCGGCACGTCTCCACGATGGGGTCCAGGTCCGCGCTCTGCCCGTACAGGTGCACCACGACGACCGCCTTGGGCAGCCGCCCGGCTCGCGCGCGGTCGCGCAGCGCCTGCGCCAGCAGCGCGGGGTCCATGTTCCACGAGCCGCGGTCGCAGTCGATGAAGACCGGCGTCGCGCCCACGTACAGGATCGGATTCACGCTCGCGGAGAAGGTGAGCGACGACACCACGACCTCGTCGCCCCTCCCCACCCCCGCCAGGATCAGCGCGAGGTGGATGGCCGCCGTGCCGGAGCTCAGCGCCGCGGCGTGGGGGCTCCCCACGATGTCGGCGAACTCGCGCTCGAATCCGTCCACGTGCGGGCCGAGCGGCGCGATCCAATTGGTCGCGAACGCGTCGGCGACCAGCTCCTGCTCCGCGCCGCCCATGTGGGGGCTCGACAGATAGATACGCTCTCGCGGTTCGTTCATTCGCTCATGACCTGTAAGTGCCGCCTCGGCGGGAACGCTTATGCCCGATACGCGGGAAAGTAGCCGCCGGCGGACGCTTCGGGCACCGGCTCGCCGGGCCGGTTGCGAGACAGCGCGGCGTATAGCTCGGGGTCCAGGACGCGGTAGCCCACATGGTACGGCGTGGCCCCGCCGGGCGCGAATGCCAGCTTGTAGCGGTAGATGCCGTCATCCTTTTGGTAGCCGCCCCCCAGCACGAAGCGCCGCTTCCCCTCCCCCGCCGCCCAGCGGATGATCTCGTGCTTGAGCAGGTCGTTGGGCCGCGTGGCGAACGCCTCCGGATCGGTGCCGCCCAGAAAGGAGTACACGTTTTCCGCGGAGACCAGCACCAGCTCGGTGGAGATCACCTCGCCGCCCAGCAGCGCGTGGAAGTACATGAACTGCCCCGCCAGCCCGCCCTGGAGGCGCTCAAAGTAGCTCCGCGGGAAGTAGTAGCGCGAATCGGCCTCCCGCCGGTCCATCGTCGACTGGTAGATGCGGAGGAAGTCGTCGAGCCGCGCGCCGTCCGGGTCCAGCTCCACCGTCACGCCGCTGCGCTGCGCTCGCTTGACGTTCTTGCGCACCTTGTGCTCGAAGTCCATCCACATCCGCTCCTCGTCCAGGTCCAGCGAGCGGACGACGTTGTCCTGCCGCTCCTCGCGCGTGCCGGGATAGTCGAGCAGGATCTCCGGAAAGAGCGAGAAGCGGACGAACTCGGAGACGACCTTTTCCTCCCGCGCCCACCCGTCGAAGCGGGACCAGAAGTCGGTGGCGAGACCGGCGGGCGCGTCACCCCACGCGTAGGCGCCGCCGTAGCCGTAGGGGCTGATCAGGTCGCTCGCGGGTCCCACGGACGCATCCCAGAACTTCTCGCCGCGCAGGTCGCGCTGCACGAACGGGTAGAGCACGGACGCGCCGCCGGAGCGCAGGACGGCGCAGCGCGCGCGTCCCGCGCCCTCCTCCGCGTACAGCGCCACGTAGTCCGGGTGCGCGAACACCTCGCGCAGGGGCCACGCTTCCCACATCCCGAGCCACTCCCGCCGATCCTCCTCGACCGCCGCGTCCAGAACCCTGAAACCGCTGTCGCTCATCCGCTCCCCGCGAAGAATTGATCCAGTCCGCCGTCCAGCGCACCGGACGGGGAATAGCCGCGGAAGATAGCGGCGCCAGCTACAAAGACAACAGCCTCACACAGAGCCACAGAGGAAAAGGCGAGGACACGGAGAACCCTCTCCGCTGTTCTTTCAGTTCTCTCCGTGGCTCGGTGTGAGGCTGTTTTCAGTGAGCGGCGGGAAGCGCCCGCACCTGCCGCCCCAGCTCCTCCATCATCGCCCGGATCTGGTGCGGCTCGGCGTCCTGATGCACGGGGAGGTTCATGATCTGCCGCGCGAGCTGGTGCGATGCGGGGAAGTCGTCCGCCGACAGCTCCTTCACCAGCGTGTGGTACAGGCTCACGACGCCGAAGCCCGCCTCGTTCATGCGGAAGTACAGGTCGTTCCGCGACGCCCGCCGGATCACCACGGGATACGTCTGCGGCACGACGCCTTCCGGGAGCCCGGGCCAGAGCGGGACCACCTCGTCCGCCAGCTCCGGGAGCAGCTCCTCGACGAGCGCCGCGTTGCGCACCCGCCGCCGCGCGATCTCGGCGAAGTCGAAGCCGAGCGCGCCGGAACCGCCGTCAGGCGCATCGATGCGGCCCAGCATCTCGTGTCGCGGGGTGTTGAAGACGAGCGCCCCGCCCGTGGCCACGGGGAACAGCTTGTGGAGCGACACGATGCACGCGTCGCCCGCGCGCCCGCAGACGCCGCCTACCCAATCGCTGAGCATGGCGTGCGCCTCGTCTTCCAGCACCAGCCGCGCGCCGTGCTCTCGCGCCAGCTCCACCAGCACGGGATAGCCGGGATCTACGTAGCCGAAGTAGTGCACCAGGATCACGACGCCAACCCGCTCCCTGCGCAGCAGCTCCGCGAATCCGTCCACGTCCACGCGCAGGTCGGCCGTGACCGGGTAGAAGCGGTAGGCCAGCCCCAGGTTCTGGATCGGATCGAACAGACCGGACCCCTCGCGCGCCGACCAGCCGATGAACGCCGGAAGGAGGACCACCTCGTCCTCGGCCAGCCGCGCCGCCTCCAGAAACACCTGCTGCGCCTCGCGCGCCGTTCCGTACGGGAGCACGGGGCGCAGGAACCGCTGCTCACGCGCGAGCTTTTCGATCACCGGGATCACGGGTACGGGGAATCAGCGAGCCTGCCGCAGCCGGCCGAGGAGCTCCGGGATGCCGATGGACATCCGCTCGCTCTCCGTCAGCCGGATGGCACCGGGGGCGGCCTCGGCCGGGAGCTGCCCTTCCGGAAGGAGCAGGAGCAGCCCGCGCGCGGGGTCCAGCATCCGCAGCGTGGCGAGCAGCGCACCGTCGCGCAGCGCGGCCGCCTGCGACAGGCGGAACCACTTCGCCCCCATGCGGCCCACGGCGTAGCTCCCGTCCGCGGTGGTGACGTCGAGCTGCGAGAAGCCGAACCGGAGCTGCGACGCCTCCGCCTGGGGGAAGCCGTTCACGACCGCGTGCGGCGCACCGGGGGCGACGCCGGGCATCGGCACGCTCCACCACCCGGCGTGGTCCCCTGCCGCGAAGCCCAGCCGCTGGTACCAGCCGCGCGCGACGCCGTTGTCGGTGAAGACGTCCAGCACCATGCTGCCGTAGCGCTCGCCGCCCGCCTGCAGAATCGCCTCCAGCAGGAGCTGCCTGGCGACGCCCGACGAGCGCAGCTCCGCGCCCACCGCGATGTAGTTGAGGATGAGCGTGCCCGGCAGGCGGCGCAGCTCCACGCACCCCAGCACGCCCCCGTCCCGCTCCGCGACGGTGTAGGTGCGGTCGCAGAGGCCGGGGGGGAGCTCCAGCTCGTCGCGGATGAAGCGGCCCATCCCCGCGCACCCGTAGATCATGGCGTCGAGGAGCTCCGGCGCGAAGCCCTCGCGGATCACCGCCACCATCGCCTCGGCGTCGTCCGCCGTGGCGGGGCGCACCCGCACGCTCACCGCACCCCGCGCAGGCGCGCCGCGGCGTACCCCCAGAGCGTGGGGTGCGTGCGGAGCCGGGAGGCCAGCCCCTCGGGGACCGGGTCGCGCTGGAGGTTGCCGTCCAGGATGCCGCGGACGGTGCGCACCAGGAGCGGGACTCCCGCGGCCAGGTGCAGGTAGGGGTACGTGGCGAAGGAGTCCTCCGGCGTCACGCTGAAGCGGCCCTGCGCGATGATCCCGCCGGTGTCGATCCCCTCGTCCACGAAGTGGATCGTCGTGCCCGCCAGCTCGGGGCGCCCCTCCGCCAGCGCCCAGTAGCCGCCGTGCACGCCGCGGTACGCGGGGGTGATGCCGGCGTGCATGTTCACGAAGGGCGCCGCCACGCAGTCCAGCGTCTTGCGGGCGATGATCCGCGTGCCGTTCACCACCACCACTGCGGGGTCCAGCCGCCGCAGCACCTCGCGCGCCTCGTCCGTGTTTACGGAGGGGACGTGGGTGATGGGGTCCTGGATGGGGGAGTCGTCCAGCCCGTGCTCGCGCTTGATCGCCTCGATGCGCGCCGCGCTGGCGCGGCGCAGGAGGGGGACCACCGCCGCCTGGAAGGGGAGCTGCCCCGCCACCGTGGCGAGCCCCAGCTTCTTGACGCGGCGCCGCAGCAGGAACCAGCGCGTGGGAACCGTCTCCATGACGGTGTCGATGGGGCCCAGCTCGCGGGTGAGCGCGTGGTGCACGATGTGGGTGGAGGGGCCGGGGCCGCACAGCAGCACCACCCGGCGCGACTGGCTCACGCGGGGGCTCCGCACGCCAGCGCCTGCTCCGCCACCTCTTCCATGGTGAGCGAGCGCATCCCGTGCGAGCGGCTGCACCGCTGGTAGCACTCCAGTATCCGGCGCAGGATGGCCATGTTCTCTTCCAGGTACGTGCCGAAGTTGTGCGGGTGCCACCAGAGGTGGAAGATCTCCCCTTCGCGGGCGGCGTGCAGCAGGGCGCCCTCGATGCGCCGCAGCCGCAACGGCTCCAGCGCGCGGCGCCGCGGGTTGTAGGGTCGCAGGAAGCGGCTTGCGGGTACGTTGCAGAGCCCGTCCGGCTCCACCACCTCGTCCCACCGCACCGTGGCGGTGCCCGCCAGGTTGAGGTACGAGTCGGCCAGCCCCGCCACGCGCCGTATGGGGTGCAGCCCGGCGGAGTCGCTAGCCCGGTACATCCGCGCGCGCGGGTTGCCGCGGTAGCAGGTGATGCCGGCCTCGCGCAGCACCCCCGCGTAGGCGGGGTTGTGCTGGTTGCGCGGAAAGATGATGGAGCGCATGCGCACGTCGTGGTGCGCCGCGATCTCCACGGCGCTCTTCATGTCCGCCGCGAACTGCTCGCGCGTCTGCCCCGGCTCCAGGCAGTAGTAGTGCGAAAAGGTGTGGCTGGCCAGCTCCTGCCGGTCCGCCCGCCGGATGGCGTCCACCAGGCTGGGCGCGAAGTGCAGCGGGTCGTCCGCCTCGCCCTCGCCCAGCGGCTCGCCGTACGGAAAGAGCGAGGGGTCGCGGTAGCCGGGACGCAAGGCGGGCGAGAAACGCTCCAGCTCCTCCCGGGTGCGCGCGAAGAGGAAGCCCACGGTGGCCCAGGTGGCCGCCACGCCGAGCTCGCCGAACAGCTCCAGCATGCGGAGCACCGCCTCGCGCGCGCCCAGCAGGTTCGCGCGGTACGGTCCGTCCGCCGTCTTGTGGTCGCGTACACCCCAGTGCAGCTCGAAGTCGAGCGAGATCACCAGAGCCCCGAAGCCGGGGCCGCGCAGAGTGGTCAATCCAGAAGCCAGGTTCGGGCGGGAGCCCCCGGAGGGGCCCTTCGCCGCGTATTCATGGGCGCTCTTCACCGCGGTTCGCCGCCGGGCCAGCGCTCCTCGTCCAGGTTCAGCATGGCGCTGCGGGGGTCCACCACCACACCCTTCTGCCCCAGCAGCGAGGCCGCCGTGCGCGCGAGCACCTTGATGTCCAGCCAGAGGCTCTGGTGCTCCACGTACCACACGTCCATCTCCAGCCGGTCGGCCCAGCGGGCGGTGTTCCTGCCGTTCACCTGGGCCCAGCCGGTGATCCCCGGCCGTACGTCGTGCCGGCGCTGCTCCCGCGGCGTGTAGTAGGGGAGGTAGCGCATCAGCAGCGGGCGCGGGCCCACCAGGCTCATGTCGCCCCGCAGCACGTTGATCAGCTCCGGAAGCTCGTCGAGGCTGGTCTTGCGCAGGAAGCGCCCCACCGCCGTCAGCCGCTCGCCATCGGGGAGCGGGTCGCCGTTCTCGTCGTGCGCGTCGCGCATCGTGCGGAACTTGTACATCGCGAAGGGAACGGCGTGCCGCCCGGGTCGCACCTGCCGGAAGAGGACCGGGGAGCCCATCGACCAGCGCACCGCGATGGCAACGGCCAGCAGCACGGGCGAAAGCAGCAGCAGCCCCCCCGCCGACGCCAGCACGTCCACCAGCCGCTTGACGGCCGCGCTCAAGCCGTCTCCGGGCTCGCCAGCCCCATGGTTTCCAGGATGACGCGATTCACCTTGTGCACGTCGTACTTCTCTTCGGCGATGCGGCGGGACTCGCGCCCCATCCGCTCCACCAGCGCGCGGTCGACCACCAGCGCTTCCATGGCGCGGGCCAGCGCCGCGGCGTCGCGGACGGGCACCAGGAAACCGTTCACGCCGTCCTGCACCGTCTCGCGGCAGCCGGGGGCGTCGGTGGTCACGATGGGGCGCCCCATCGCCATCGCCTCCAGCACCGAGCGCGGCGTACCCTCGCCGTAGGAGGGGAGGACGTATACGGTCGTCCCGGCGATGGAGGGACGCACGTCCGGCAGCCAGCCCAGGAACTCGACGATCCCCTCGCGAAGCCAGGCGTCCAGCTCCTCCTGGGAGATGCTGGTGGGGTTGTCGTCGCGGAATCCCGCCATGCGGAAGACCGCATCCGGGTGCCGGGCGCGGACCATGCGCGCGGCCTCCACGAACTCGCGCACTCCCTTGTCCGCCAGGAAGCGCGCCATCAGCAGGAACGAGGTGGGGCCCTCCGGCAACGGCACCGGCGTGTAGTGGTCGACCTCCACGCCGCTGCCGTTGACGATCACTCCCTGCTGCGGCCCGCGCACGAGCCGCAGCCGCTCAAAGGTGGCGCGGTCGTCCGGGTTCTGGAAGAAGACGCGGTCCGCGCCGCGCAGGCTGAGCCGGTAGAGCCGCCGCGCCACCGCCCGCACCACCCTCCCCTCGCGCCCCTCGCTCATGAACGCGTAGCCGAGCCCCGTGATCATGGCGAAGCGCCGCGGCACCCGCGCGATCCGTGCCGCCAGCAGCCCCCAGATCACCGGCTTGATGGTGTAGCCGAGGATCACGTCCGGCCGCACCTCGCGAAAGAGCGCCACCAGCGCGGCCAGGGTGCGCAGGTCCTCGTCCGGCCGCAGCCCGGTGCGGTTGAAGGGGACGTCGCGGTACGTCACCCCCATCCCGTCGAGCGTCGCCACGATCTCCGGCGAGGCCGCGGGCGCGCAGGCGACCACGCGATGGCCCCGCGCGACCATGGCCCGCAGCAGCGACCCGCGAAAGGTCACCAGCGATTGGGCGTATCCACCGAGCACCAGCACCGTGGTGGGAGCGGAGCTCAGGGCGCCCACCGCTCGCGCCACGCCTGGAACATCAGGACGTTCCACAGGTCGTACGCCCAGTTGCGCCGCCCGGCCAGATGCTCGCTCCACTTGCGGCGGATCGGCTCGGCCGCGAAGTAGCCCTCGTCGCGCAGCCGGTCCTCGGCCAGGAGCGCGTCGGCCCAGCCGCGCAGCGGCCCGCGCAGCCACGGCCCGATCGGCACGCCGAACCCCTGCTTGGGGCGCTCGAACAGCTCCCGGGGCACGTGGCGGGCCAGGAGCTGCCGCAGTATCCACTTTCCCTGGGTCCCCCTGATCTTCATCCCCAGCGGGAGCTTCCACGCGAACTCGACCACGCGGTGGTCCAGCAGCGGCGCGCGGGCCTCCAGGCTCACGGCCATGCTGGCGCGGTCCACCTTGGTGAGGATGTCGTCCGGCAGGTAGCTGACCGTGTCCAGCACCATCATCACGTGCGCGAAGCTGCGCAGGTCGGGGCGGCGCGCGCGGTCGGTGAGCACGGTGACCGGCTCCCGCCCGCCGCCGCCGCGCACCACGGAGAGCGGCTCCTGCCAGTGCGAGGTCAGGGTGCGGTACGCCGCCTCCATCCCCCGCGCCGGCAGCACCCCGGCGAACTTGTGCACCTTGTCGCCGCTCAGGGCGCGCCGCGCACGGCCCGGCAGCACCGGCGCCACGGCGTCGAAGAAGCGGTCCCACCCCTCGGGCGACGGCGCCGTGAGGAGGCGCGCGGCGGCCGAGCGCATCACCGGCGGCACGCGGTTGTAGCGCGCCAGGCGCTCCGCCTGGAAGTGGCGCTGGTAGCCGCCGAATACCTCGTCGCCGCCGTCGCCGGAGAGCACCACCGTCACGTCGCGCCGAGCGAGCTGGCACACCAGAAATGTGGGGATCTGCGACGAGTCGGCGAACGGCTCGTCGAAGAAGTCCGGGAGGCGCGGGATGACGGCCTGCGCCTCCTCGGGCGTCACGTACAGCTCGGTGTGCTCGGTGCCCAGGTGCTCCGCCACGCGCCGCGCGTCCCCCGCCTCGTCCAGCACCGGGTCGAACAGGCCGATGGTGAAGGTCTTCACCGGACGCTCCGCCTGCCGCTGCATCAGCGCCACCACGGCGGACGAATCGATCCCGCCGGAAAGGAGCGCGCCCAGCGGCACGTCGGCCAGCATGCGCTCGCCCACGGCGCGGCCCAGCACCTCTTCGAGCTGGTCGACCGCCTCCTCTTCCGTCAGCGCGAGGGGAGAGCGCGCCCCCTGCTCGGCCACCGCCGTCGCGGACCAGTACGTCCGCACGTGGTCCTGCGCGCCCTCGGCGCTGGAAGCCGGCGCGCCGCCCTCCCGCAGCGTGAGGAGGCTGCCGGGGCGGAGCTTGAACACCCCCCGGAAGATGGTGTGCGGCGCGGGCACGCAGTTGTGCCGCAGCAGCAGCGCCAGCGCCCCGCGGTCGATCTCGGGGCGGAAGCCGGGAAAGGTGTGGAAGGCCTTGAGCTCGGACGCAAAGAGGAGGGTATCGCCCACCCAGCCGTAGTAGAGCGGCTTCTTGCCGAGCCGGTCGCGCACCAGGTGCAGCTGGCGCTCGCGCCGGTCCCAGATCCCCATGGCGAACATCCCCGCCGACCGCTCCAGCGCCTCGTCGATCCCCCACTCCTCGAACGCCGCCAGCAGGATCTCGGTGTCCGAATGGCCGCGGAAGCGGTGCCCGGCCGCTTCCAGCTCGCGCCTCAGGTGGGGGAAGTTGTACACCTCCCCGTTGTAGGCGAGCACGAAGCGTCCGCTCTCCGAGGCCATCGGCTGGTGGCCGTCGGGAGAGAGGTCCACGATGGAGAGCCGCCGGTGGCCGAAGGCGACGCCGGAGCCGGCATCGGCCCACACGCCGCCGTCGTCCGGCCCGCGGTGGCGCAGCGAGTCGGCCATGCGCGTCGCCGCCGCGGCCAGCTCATCCGCGGACGAAGCTCCCCTCTGGTCGAATAGTCCCGCTATCCCGCACATGGTCCGGCGATCTCCTGTTGACTGCGCGCGGGTGAACGCCGCCCGCGCACCCCACTACTCGCCCGCACCCACCCGCCTCACAAAGCGCAGAGCGCGCCCCGGCCCGGAGCGCGCGTGCGAAGGCGGCAGCAGAGGGGCGACTCCGATCCCCAGATGGGCCGCCAAGTTACCCGCCGGAGCCATCCGCCGCAAGCGAAAACGGCGTCACCCGGCGTGCGCCGCGTACCACTCCAGCGTCTCGCGCAGCCCCTCCTCCGCCGTGTGCGTGGGCTCGTACCCCAGCCGCTCGCGGGCCTTGGTGATGTCCGCCTGCGAGTGGCGCACGTCGCCGGCGCGAAAGGGCGCGTACTTCGGCTCGGCGCCGGCGACGTCGGGCCGGAAAGCGGAGAGGCCGTCGCGGATCCACTCGAAGAGCTGGTTCAGCGTGGTGCGCCCGCCCAGCGCCACGTTGTACACCTCGTCCGTCACCTTGCCCGTGGCGGTGGCGGCCAGGAGGTTGGCCTGCACCACGTTCTCCACGAAGCAGAAGTCGCGCGACGTCTCGCCATCGCCGTTGATGACGCACTCGCGGCCCTGCAGCAGCGTTCCCACCCAGCGGGGGATCACCGCGGCGTAGGCGCCCTCCGGGTCCTGCCTGCGGCCGAAGACGTTGAAGTAGCGCAGCCCCACCGTCTCGATGCCGTAGTTGCGCTCGAAGACGCTGGCGTAGAGCTCGTCCACGTACTTGGTGACGGCGTACGGCGACAGCGGCCGACCGATGCGGTCCTCCACCTTGGGAAGGGCCGGATGGTCGCCGTAGGTGCTGCTCGACGCCGCGAAGACGAACCGGCGCACCTTTGCGTCACGCGCGGCCACCAGGATGTTGAGGAACCCGGTGACGTTGGCCGCGTGCGTGGCGATGGGATCTTCCAGCGAGCGCGGAACGCTCCCCAGCGCCGCCTGGTGCAGCACGAAGTCCACCCCGCGGCAGGCGTCGTGGCAGGTGTCCAGGTCGCGGATGTCGCCGTCGATGAAGCGGAAGCGCCGCCACGCCTCATCGCCGGCCTGCGCGCGCACGTCGTCCAGGTTGCGGCGGTGGCCGGTGGCGAAGTTGTCCAGCCCCACCACCGCCTGCCCCAGCCCCAGCAGCCCCTCCACCAGGGCGCTCCCTATGAACCCGGCCGCACCCGTCACCAGCCAGGTGCGGGGCGCGGCGCGCAGCTCTTCCTTCACCGTCTCATATCTCATCCGCACGTAGCCTTGGCTCTCTCGTCAGTCGGGCGCCGCCGCGGCGCTCAGCACCTCTTCGTATACCTCCACCATCTTCCGCGCGTGCACGCTCCAGCTGAAGAGGGCGCCGTGCTCCACGTTCGCGGCACGGCGCGCCTGCCACCGGTCCGGCTGGGTGCGGCGCTCCTCCAGCAGCTCCACGACCGCCTGGGTCCAGGCCGGCACGTCGGCCACGGGGCAGTAGCGCGCCAGCGAGCCGCCGACCTCGCGCAGCACCGGGATGTCGCTGGCCACCACGGGGGTGCCGCACGCCATCGCCTCCGGCACCGGCATCCCGAACCCCTCCACTTCGGACGGCTGCAGCGCCAGCGCGGCGCGGCGGTACACGGCGGAAAGGACCTCGCGCTCCACGAAGGGGAGCACCAGGATGGAGCCCTCCAGCCCCAGCGTGCGCACCAGCTCCAGGTGCGCAGGCAGAAAGGCACCCCCCGCGCGGATGAGCCGCGCCCCGGGCACCCGCTCGCGCACGGCGGCGAAGACGCGCAGGAGCACGTCGATGCGTTTGCGGGGCATCAGGCTCCCCACGTGCAGCAGGTCCACCGTGGACCCGGCGGGACCCAGGAGCGCCTCCGCCTTCGCGTCCGCGACGGGATCGGGGTCGGGCGAGCACGCCGGGTGCGTGCCGATGTGCACCACGGTCACGCGCTCGGGGGGCGCGAGGCCAAACGCCAGCAGCTCGTCGCGAACGGCGTGGGTGTCGCACACCACGCGTGCGGCGGAGCGCACCGCGTGCATCTGCTGCCGCGCCATCGCGCGGTACAGCCACGAGCGGGATTCCTTCTCCGGCTCCAGCAGACAGCGGAACGCCTCCAGGTCGTGGCAGGTGACGATGGTGCGCTTCGCCGGAAGGACGTGGGCCAGCTGGCCGTAGCTGTGCTCGGTCAGGTGGAACAGGTCGAACCGCTTCCTGCTCCGCAGCAGGTGGCCCGGAAAGTCGCCGAAGCGGTTCAGCAGCCGGTCCGCGCGCACGGCAATGCGGTGGCGCCCCGCGCGCGGCAGGCGCTCGAAGCGGCGCACCAGCCGCGGCACCACCCGCTCCGCCCGGATGTGCGGCTCGTGGTGCCGGCGCAGCGTGTCCAGCAGCATCTCGGCGCACAGGTCCATGCTGTGCCACTGCTCCTCGGCCAGCGGCGAGATCAGCGCCACCCGCACGCTACGCATGGGCCGCCCCCGCCAGCCGCGCCGGCCGCGGCGCCGCCACCGGCGCGCGGGCGAGCCTGCTTCCCGCGGGCGCCACCGCCACCACCAGCAGCGTGAACCAGAAGGTGGGCTGGCGCATGACGTAGTGGAAGGCGCTGAACAGCATCAGCGCGAGCAGGAGGATCAGCCGGTAGTGCGAACGGTCGCGCAGCGCGTGCAGGCCGGCCCACGCCAGCAGGGCGAGGTAGGCGGCGAGCCCCACCATCCCGGTGCTGGTGCTCCAGTCCAGGTAGGTGTTGTGCGACTCGAACCCCTCGTGGGGCCCGTCGTGGCCCGCGTGCGACCCCGGCCCCAGCCCCACCACGGGCGATCTCGACAGCGCCTCCAGCCCGTGCCCCCAGATGTTGAAGCGGTCGGACCCCTGGTGCGACCCGGAAAGCTCGGCGGCCTCCTCCGCCACCTTTGCCACGACGCGCGGCGCCACCACGCCGGTGGCCACCAGCACCATCACGGGGATCACCACGCGCACGAGCCCCTCGCGCAGCATGCTGCCGGTGTGCACCGACGCCGCGCGCACGAACGCCACGCACGCCAGCACCGCGCCCCCGAGCATCCACGCCAGAATCAGGCTGTCGCTGAGCGTGGCCAGCCCCAGTACCGTGGCCACCCCCGCCACCGCCAGCCACGCCATCCTGCGCCTCGCGCTCCCGCTCTGGGAGCTGAGCTGGAGCGCGATCAGCGGCATGGCCAGCATCAGCAGGGCGAGCTGGTTGGGGTTGGCCGACCAGCCGGAGAGGCGCGCCCCGTACCACACGCGCACCGGCCCCGTTCCCGGCCCCGCCAGGCTGAGCGCCACCAGCAGCGCGTTGGGGATCACCGCGGTCAGCAGCATCCCCGCCGCCGCGTTGCGCACGCGCTCGGGCAGGTCGCGCTCCAGCAGGAAGACGACGATGGTGACGGCGGTGAAGGTGAACGCAAAGGTGTCGTACAGCGCCGCGTTCCGCTGCGGAATGCCGATGAAGATCTTGGTGAGCCACCCGGCCGCCATGAACGCGGGAACCGCGCACCAGAACCAGAGGAGCGGGCGTGCCTCGCGCGGAACGACGACGGCGCGCTGCACCATCAGCACCAGGAAGCGGTATGCCAGCCACGTCACCAGCATCAGCTCGCCGGGGCCCGCGGGGCCCATGCGCAGCTGCGTGGCGGTCGTGGCCGCGAGCGCGACCCCGAACCACGCCGCCGAGAAGCGGTGCGCGGTGGCGGAACGGGCGGCCACGCGCTACTCCCTCTCCCCGCGCAGGAGGGCGGCGAAGCGGTCCTTGTAGCGCGTCTGGGCGAACACCTCCAGGCAGCGCTCGCGCGCCCTGGCGCCCAGCCGCGCGCGGAGCCCGGCGTCGTCCATCAGCGCGCGCAGGCGCCCGGCCAGCGCCTCCGGGTCGTCCGGCTGCACGATCAGCCCGCTCTCGCCGTCCACAACCGTCTCCTCGCTGCCGCCGGCGTACGTCACGATCACCGGCAGGTGGGTGGCCATCGCCTCCAGCGTCACGATCCCCAGCCCCTCCTCGCGCGAGGCGAGGACGAAGATGTCGCTGGCGGAGAGGAGAGCCGGCAGGTCGTCGCGCCACCCCAGAAAGGTGACGGGAAGGCGCTTCTCCTCCACCTCGCGCCGCAGCCCCGCCATGTACTCCGCGTCCGTCTCGCGCGCCAGGTCGCCCGCGATCGCCAGGTGCACCGCCGGGCCGCCGGGCACCACGCGCTCCAGCGCCTCCAGCACGGTGTCGTACCCCTTGCGGTGGCAGATCGACCCGGCGGTGGCGATCAGCAGCCCATCCTCCGGAAGCCCGAAGCGGCGGCGGATCTCGCGGCGCGCCTCGTCGCTGGCGGCCGGCGCGTACCCCGACGCGTCGATCCCCGCGTAGTTGACGGAGAGCTTGGCGCGAGCGCGCTCCCTGGCCCGCGGCGGGAGCGCCTTGGCCGCCGCCTTCGACACCATCATCATCTCGTCCGCGGCCCACGCGCCCAGCGCGGAGAGGCCCGGGAACGACGGCCCGCCGTGGATCGTCCAGAAGAGCCGCTTGCGCAGGAGCAGCTTGCTGGGCGTGAGGAAGAAGACGCTGCGCAGCTCGTTGGCGTACAGGATGTCGGCCCCCAGCCGCTTCGCGTGCCGCAGCACGCGCATGGCGTACATCAGCAGGGAAAAGGAGATCAGCACCTTGCGGGGAGCGGACGCGGCGAGCGCGGCCCCGCCAAAGATATCGAGGGTCTTGGGCACGGGGATGACTTCCACGCGCAGCCCCGCTTCACGCGCGATCCGTGTGAGCATCCCCTCCTTTCCGGTGGCGATGATCGGCTCGAAGCCACGCTCGCGGATCCCCTCCGCCAGCGTGATCATGGCACGCTGCGCCCCGAAGGCACAGTCGTAATACGGATCGTACATCAGTACGCGCTTCATTCCCACCCTGGTTTTACGAACACGCGGCGCGGTGCAGAATCTCCATCGTCCGCTGCGTGGTGCTCTCCCATGTGAAGCGGGCCGCCTGCTCCCGCCCCTTTCGTATCCACTCGCCGCGCACGCCGGGGTCCCGCTCCAGCCGCGCCACCGCGTCCGCCATCGCCTGGCTGTCGCCGGGGTCCACGGAGAGCCCCCCCTCGCCCATCACCTCCGGCACCGACGAGCGGTTGGAGGCGATCACCGGCGCGCCGCACGCCATCGCCTCCAGCACGGGAAGCCCGAACCCCTCGTACAGCGAGGGGAAGAGGAAGGCGGTGCAGTGCGCGTACAGGCAGCGGAGCTCCGTCTCGCTCACCTTTCCCAGGTCGACCACTGCATCCGCTACCCCGCGCGCCTCGGCGTGGCGCACCACCTGGGGCCAGTGGGCGTTGGCGGTGCCCCCGGCCACCACCAGCCGCATGGCGCTTCCGCCCGCCCGCACCCGCGCCAGCGCGTCCACGGCCGCCACGTGGTTCTTGTGCGGAAAGCGGTTCCCCACGCAGAACAGGTACGGCCGCAGCGCCTCCGCGCGCGAGCAGAGCGCGGCCTCGGCGGGCTCCAGCGGGCGGAACGAGGGGGCCACGCCCAGCGGCACCACCTCCACCTTGTTCGCCGCGCGCGGAACGTACGACACGATGTCGCGCCGCGTGGACTCCGAGTCGGCGATCATGCGCCAGGCGAGCCGGGCTCCCGCGTGCAGCGCGATGGTGGAGGCGATCCGCTCCCGCTTTCGCACCAGCCCCGGCAGCTTGATGGGGATCAGGTCGTGCACCGTCACCACGCTGCGGCGGGGGTGCAGGAGCAGGGGCACGTCCGAGAACGGGAAGTGCCACACGTCCGCGCGGGTCTGGCCGCGGGCCGCCATCCGGGCCCAGGCGAGCTGCGTCTGGTGGCTGCTCCAGCTCCGCAGAAAGGGGCGGACGGTGGCCTGGCCTTCCACCCCCAGCTCCGCCAGCAGCGCGTGGAGCTCGTCCGGATCGCCCAGCAGCACCAGGTGGCCGAAGCGCGGGTCCGCGAAGAGGGCGGCGAGCATCTCCCGCACGTAGCGCCCCACGCCGGTGCTGTGGACCGCGCGCGCGTCCATCCCCAGCGTCACGCGGCGCTCCGCCCTCCCCGTGCCATCCGACGCCATCGTCATCCCTCCGCCCCGTCAGGCTCCGCGCGCCGGCCGCGGGCGCCCCGTTCCGCGAGAATCCCGAATTTAGAGCAACCCGCGCACCTTTGCAATGGCCCCGCGAGGCCGCACGGAGCACCCAAGTGCCGTCTACGCAACGTGTTACGATGCACTGGCGGCGCGGTAGGCAGCGATGGTGTCGCGGGTGCACCGCTCCCAGCTGAAGTGCCGCGCGCGGGCCAGCGACCGCTCGCGCAGCGTGTGGCGCAGCGAGGGGGTGCGGTACAGGTCGAGCATCGCCTGGCAGAGCGCGTCCTCGTCGCGCGGGTCCAGCATGATCCCGGCGTCGCCCACCACCTCCGGCAGCGAGGAGGTGTTGGAGGTGATGACGGGGACGCCGCACTGCATGGCCTCCAGCGGCGGCAGCCCGAATCCCTCGTACAGCGACGGGTAGACGAACGCGGTGGCGCCGCTGTAGAGCGCCGCCAGGTCCTCGTCCGCCACGAAGCCGGGGAGGATGATGCGCCCGCGCAGCTCGCCCGCGCCGGAGATCGCCTCGAAGATCTTGTCGTGGTGCCACCCCTTCGTGCCCGCGAGCACGAAGTACAGGTCGCGCACCCCCTCGTCGCGCACCAGCCGGATGAACGAGCGGATCGCGTGATCCATGTTCTTTCGCGGCTCCAGCGTATTGAGGCTGAGCAGGTACGGCGCGTCGGGGATCCCGTACCGTGCCTTCACCTCCGCGATCCGCTCCGCGTCGGTCACGGGGTGGAAGCGGTCCGGCGCGGCGGCCAGCGGGGTGACGAAGACCCGCGCCGGGTCGATCCCCGTGTGCTCGCACAGGTCGTCCCGCCCGGAGGCGGAGATGCAGATCGCCCACGCGTCCGGATCCAGGCTGGCGAGCACGGCCCGGAAGCGGCGCAGCACGTGGACGTCGAACAGCTCCGGGAAGAGCACCGGGATCAGGTCGAGCACGGTGAGCAGGCGCGCCGGCGGCTTCCCCCGCCCCGCCCAGCGCGGCAGCGGCGCGGAGGGGGAGTGGAAGACGTCGGCGTCCACCCAGTCGCCCAGCCGGCGGTGCCCCAGGGCGGCCTCGGCGGCCTTTACCGTCTGCGCCATTACGCCGCGCGCCACGCGCACGTGCTTCGCATCCGACGGGCGCAGGTCCATGCGCAGCAGCGGGTGCGCGAGCGCCTCCACCAGCCCCGCGCGCGGCGGCGCCACCAGCGGAACGTGCCGCAGCGACGGGTCTTCGGCGAGGTGCGCCCGCGCCAGCCCGCGCACCCGCGCCGATTCCACCGCCGAGAAGCGCAGCTCGCACTCCGGCGCGGCGGCCAGCCCGTGCGCGAGCCGCTCCGTCACCCGGTAGGTGCCCGTGCGGCTCAGCAGCGACCGGTGCCCCGCGCCCAGGATCGACACGTCGTACACCACCCGCATCGGCGCGCCCGCGTCCGTCGTCACGCCGCGCCTCCCGCGACCGCCGCGCGCAGCCCTTCCTCGATCTCCGCGATCGTGCGGTCGAGCGTGAAGTGGCGCTCCACGGAGTCGCGCGCGTTGCGGCGGATGCGCTCGAAGAGCTCCTCGTCCCGCATCAGGCGCCCGATCTGGCGAGCGCACGCCGCCGCGTCACCCGGTCCGAACACGAGCGCGTTCTCACCGTCGCGCACGATCTCGCCGCTTCCGCCGGTGCCGGTGGCGACGACGGGGAGGCCGCACGCCATCGCCTCCAGAATGGTGATGCCGAACGGCTCGTTCCACACGGAGGGGAAGACCAGCACGTCGTGTTCGTGGTACAGCGGCACGATCTCCGCGCGCGGCACGCGGCCGCGAAAGCTCACCGCGTCTTCGAGCCCCAGCTCGCGCACGCGCCGCCGGAGCTCGTGCCCGTAGGGGTTGTCCGCGTCGCCCGCGATGGTGAGGGTGACCCGCGAGCCGGGCTCCGCCGCGACCAGGGCGAGCGCCTCGACCAGCGTGTGCACGCCCTTGTGCGGCAGCACCTGCCCCACGAAGAGGAGCCTGCGCACCTCGGGACGGCGCTCCGCGCGGTACGGAAAGGCGCCCGGATCGATCCCCCAGTGGATCGTGCGGGCGCCCTCGGTGCGCACCCCGGCGGCGCGCACGGCCTCGGCCAGGTACGCGCTGCCGAAGTGCACGTTGCGAAAGGCCACCCCCCCGCTCACCGCCGGCAGCCCCGCCGCCGCCGCCACTCGCGCCGGCACGCCGCCGCCCTTCCAGAAGCGGAGGACCAGGTCGTCGCCGCGCGCCATCCACTCGTCGAACACGTAGAAGGCGGAGGGCTTCCCCAGCGCCGGAAGCGCCGCGGCGAGCGAGACGGAGGTGCCCACCGGGTTCCACACGTACACCACGTCGGGGCGGAACTCCGCCGCCAGCCGGCGCAGCGCCGCCCAGTTCCCCCGCTCCTTGCGCACCAGCCGCACCAGCGTGGCCAGGCGCCGCACGGGGGCGGGCCGCCACGGGCGGGCGGGCTCGGGGCCCACGCCGGTCATCCAGCGGTGCACCTCGCCCTCGCTGCGCGGCCCATCCCCGCCGTACGTGCTGGTGAGCACCGCCACCTGGTGGCCGCGCCGCCGCAGCGCCTCCACCGCCGCGGCGCAGCCCAGCTCGTAGCCGCCGATGAAGTGGGGTGGATAGAAGTTGGAAACGACCAGGATGCGCATCGGCGTCAACCGCCGTACGCCCGCAGGCAGCGCTCCGCCACCGCGCGCCAGGTGAAGCGCCGCGCCACCGTCTCGCGCCCGCGCTGCCCCATCGCCGCCGCCTCCTGGGGGTTGTCCATCAGGAAGGCGATGCGTTCGCGAAGCGCGTCGGGCGAGTTGGGCGGCACCACGAAGCCGGTGACGCCCTCGTCCACGAACTCCGGCATCCCGCCCACGTCGGTGCAGATAGCCGGCGTGCCGCACGCCATGCTCTCCAGCAGCACCAGCCCCAGCAGCTCCGGGATCTCGTGGTGCACGCCGTACGTGTCGCGGTACACGGAGGGGAGCACCGTGACGGCGGCTTCGCGGTAGGCGCGCACCAGCTCCTCGTCGCTCGCGTCGGTCACGAAGCGCACGTTCTTCCCCGCTGCCAGCTCCTGCAGCAGGGCGAAGTACTCCGGCTTGTACGGCCTTCCCATCACCACCAGCTCCCACCCCGGCTCCACGGCGCGGATCAGGTCGTCGATCCCCTTGTGCGGCAGCAGGCGGCCCACGAACAGCACCCGGGGCGGCTTGGGGCCGGCGGCGGGGGGGATCGCCAGAAAGCTGTCGTCCACGCCGCCGTGGATCACCGTCCCCCGCTGCCCGTCCGGGAGCACGCGGGCGCCGAACTCGGAGATCGGCAGGAAGCCGGTCACCACGCGCGCCACCGGCAGCACGTGCGTGAAGTGGCGCCCCGTGCCGCCCAGGTCGGTCACGAACACCCGCTTCCCCAGCGCCGCGCCGGCGAGCGCCGCGAAGTTGGTGACGATGGTGCGGTACTGGTGGCAGTGCACCACGTCGAAGCCGCGCAGCATCGGCAGAAAGGAGAACGACACCGGGTCGAACGCCACCCCGTCCTTGAGCTCCAGGATGGGAAAGATCTCCACCCGCAGCGCCCCGTGCCGCTCCGTACGGCGCTCCGGCCCGAAGCTGAGGAAGACGGTCTCCACCAGCCCCGCCATCGCCTGCGCCAGGCTCACGGCGTACCGCTCCCCCCCGCCGATGATGGACCCGCCGCCGAAGAAGGCGGGAGAGACGTGCACCACCCGGCGCACGCTCCCCCGCCCCGCTCCGCGCAGCCGGCGGTTGGCCGCGGCGGCCCCGTACAGCGCCACGGCTGCGGCGCGCAGCGAGGTCCAGCTCGCCAGCGCCCGCCGCACGCCCTCGCTCTCCGTCATCTTTCCGGCCCCAGGCTCAGGCGGCCAGCGGCTTCCGGCACTCGCCCGCGATGCAGATCGACTTGGTGGCGGAGTAGGGGCGGATGCGGTTCACCAGCCGGTAGAACCACGACGTCCGGCGCTGCTTGCGGGTGGCCAGCTCGTGCACCAGCTTCGCGTTCTCGCCCACCAGGTCGCCCGCGTCGTTGAAGCGCACGTCGTACTCGTCCAGCAGCGGCGCGATGGCGCGGCAGTAGGCGTACGCCTCGGGAGCGTACCACACCCGGCTGAGGTCGTAGTAGCGCTTGATGAGGCTCAGCGTCTCCTCGGGCGGCACGCAGAACTGGTGCTGCGTGTCCACCACGCTCTGCTGGTAGTTGCGCGACCGGCGCCCCAGCTCCTGCTCTATGTGCAGCATCGGCGTGGTGAGCGTCAGCTTGGCGCCCGGCCTGGAGACGCGGTGGAACTCGCTGAGCGCCTTCTCCTTGTCCTCGATGTGCTCCAGCACCTCCCAGCAAACCAGCTCGTCCACCGAGTCGTCCTCGAAGGGAAGGTTCGTGGCGTCGCCGTAGAACACTTCCGTGGATGGAGAGATTTCCCGGGCCCGGCGCAGGTAGTCCTCGTTCACGTCGATCCCAACCCACCCTTCAGGCACGGGCTTGGGACCACACCCTACGATCAGCTTCATGCGGTGAAAACTCCATCCGGGGAATCAACCTTTTCGATCAGCCCAACCGCGGCGCCGTCCATGGGCGGCGCGGGGCGCAGCTCCCACTCGCCGTCCAGGTACACCACGCCGTGCTCCGCCTTGATGGCCACGCCGCTGCCGTACACGTCGAACTCGGCCACCACCATGCGCACCGCGTGGTCCACGTAGTCCAGCCGCCGCACCCCGGCATCGTCCACGCCGATGTCGATCCAGTACGTGCCCGGGGTAAAGGGGACGTGCGGGATGTCCAGCACCAGCTCCTCGCGCCCCTGGCGCCGGCCGCGGATGACCGGCGGGCGCATGGCGGTGTTGAACCCCAGCATGTTCTGGTCGTTGTACGACTTGAACAGCACGCCCACCACCGGGTTCGGGTACTCCGAGAGCCCGTCCACCTCGATGACCATGCGTGCCGGGCGGCTCACCGGGAGCGTGTCGGTGACGCGACCCATCTCGTCCTGCAGCACCACCTTGCGGATGATCGGCTTGCCGGCCGGGATGCCCGCCGGGCTGCGGCCGGAGTAGTCCCACTCGCCGCGCGGGCCGTCCTCGTCGCTCCCGTGCGCGGCGGTCTGGTACTCCAGGATCGCTTCCTCGGTGTCGCCGTCGAACTTGACGCGCCCCTCCTGGATCACCACGCAGCGGGTGCACAGCGAGTGCACCGCCGTCATGTTGTGGCTCACGAAGAGCACCGTGCGCCCCTCGCGGGCCACGGTGCCCATGCGGGCCACGCACTTCTCCTGGAAGGCGGTGTCGCCCACGGCGAGCACCTCGTCCACGATCAGGATCTCCGGCTCCAGGTGCGCCGCCACGGCGAAGGCCAGGCGCAGGTACATCCCGCTGGAGTAGCGCTTCACCGGGGTGTCCAGGAACTTCCCCACCCCGCTGAACTCCACGATCTCTTCCATGCGGCGCGCGATGTACGCGCGGTCCATCCCCAGGAATGCGCCGTTCAGGTAGATGTTCTCGCGCCCCGTGAGCTCGGGGTGGAAGCCGGTGCCCACCTCCAGCAGCGATCCGATTCGGCCGTGCACCTCGGCGCGCCCCACGCTGGGCGGCGTGATGCGCGAGAGGATCTTGAGCAGGGTGCTCTTGCCGGCCCCGTTGCGGCCGATGACGCCCAGCACCTCGCCGTGCTTCACGTCGAAGGAGACGTCGCGGAGCGCCCACACCAGCTCGCCCTCGGACTCACGCGCCCACTTCCCCGTCCGCAGCAGCCCCGCCGTGCGCCGCACCGGCGTGGTGATGGCGCGCGTGAGAGATTCGCGGACGGTCTTGTACGGCTCGGCGCGGGCCCCGATCCGGTACTGCTTGCCGAGGTGCTCGGCGCGTATCGCGGTGTTCGACATCGTCGATCAGCGGTTCCGATGGCTCACGCCACGTCAGCGAAGGTGCGCTCGACGCGCCGGAAGTAGAGGACCCCGCCCACGAAGAGCAGCAGCCCCATCCCCAGGGAAACCCCGATGGTGGACCAGCCCACCTCGCCGGTGCCCAGGAAGGCGGCGCGCAGCCCCTCGATGACGCCCACCATGGGGTTGAGCGCGTATACCAGCCGGAACCGCTCCGGGACCACCGAGGCGGGGTACACCACCGGCGACGCGTACATCCACACCTGCACCAGGAACGGCACCACGTAGCGGATGTCGCGGTACTGGATGTTGAGCGCGGCAAGCCACGACCCCACCCCCGCGGCGGTGAGCGCCATCACCACCACCACGATGGGGACGATCACCAGCGCCAGCGGCGACGGGGTGAGGCCGTAGAACAACACCATCGCGATGATGATGACCATGCCGATGAAGAAGTCCAGCAGCCCGGCCAGCACCGGCGCCGCGGGGATCACCAGGCGCGGAAAGTACACCTTGGTGATCAGGTTGGTGCTCGCCACCAGGCTGGTGCTCGCCCCAGTGAGCGCCGTGGAGAAGTAGGTCCACGGCACCAGCGCGGTGATGGCGAAGGCGGCGTACGGCACCCCGTCGGACGGGATCTTGGCAAAGGTCCCGAAGATGATGGTGAAGAGCAGCGTGGTGAGCAGGGGCTGCAGCACCGCCCACCCCGCGCCCAGCACCGTCTGCGCGTAGCGCACCTTGATGTCGCGCCACACCAGGAACCAGAAAAGCCCGCGGTACGCCCACAGCTCGCGAAAGTCGATCGCGGCGAAGCGCCCCGCCGGCTGTATGACCAGCGTGGGAATGGAGCCCTGCGTCCCCGGGGCTCCGCCCACCGCCATCGTGCTGCTCTCCGTTTGCATGCCTAGCGCCGCAGGCGGTTCACCGCGCGGCGCCCGAGCTGCGCCACCTCGAACAGCGCGTCGTCCACCTTTCCCGGGATCGCCGACGCGGGGGCCACCCTGTTCACGTACCCCTCCAGCTCCGCCGCGATGTTCTCCACGCCGTGGATCGTCCGCTCCGCGAAGGTGAACGAGTCCGTCCAGAAGAGCCATTGCACCTGCCGCTCCTCGGGGAGCTGGTGCAGGTACGACCTGGGCAGCGAGAAGCGGGGGGAGGAGTGGATCATGTGGTACTTCATCAGGAAGTCCACGTGCGCGTCGCCGATGTCGATCAGCCAGCGGTGGTGCGTCCACCCCACGATCCCCGGCTCGGTGCCGCGGCAGCTCTCGGCCACGCGCGACGGCACCTCCAGGTACCCCGCCTTGGCCACGCGCACCATCTCCGCGCACACCCACAGCGGGTCGCGGATGTCCTCCAGCGTGTGCGAGCAGATGACGTAGTCCAGCTCCTTGTCGCCGAACGGAAAGGGCGTGTGCTCGCAGATGTCGCGCGCGTGCCACGTGTCGCGGGTGAAGTGCTCCCGCTCGCCGCCCTGGGGCGGCCGCGACGCGCCGTAGTAGCCGCGCGTCTCGTACGGCTCGGCGTCCACCACGTAGTTGGCGCGGTTGAAGGGCCGCGCCCACCCGCCGATGTCGAGGACGCGGTCGTCGGGTTTGATGCGGTCGAGCACCGCCTGCACATTCGGTTCGAACATCTTGAGGCCAGTCGGGACGTCTAAAGGTTCATGGGCCGGGGAGAGCTCGTCTCCATCCGCCCGAGATCGCGGGCCGCGAGCCCCCTACCGCCTGCCCGCGGTCTGTGTGGAGCGCCGCCGCAGCGGCACCACGTCGTGCTTGAAGTCTTCCCACGCCACGAAGAACGAGCCGGCGGCGGGGTCCTGCCGCGCGCGGGCGAAGTGCTCCGCCACGAACGCCGCCACCAGCCCCAGCACCAGCCCCAGCACCGCGGCCACCACCAGGATCAGCTTGAGGCCGATGCCGCTGGGCGCGCCCGGCACCGTGGCCTGGTCCAGCACGCTCACCACGGGCAGGTTGTTGTTGACGTCGATCTGCGACTGCGCGATCGCGGTCGTCAGCGAGATGTAGACCTGCTCGTCGCGCTGGTAGTCGCGCTTCAGCCGCGTGAGCGTGGCCGCCAGGTCGGGCGACTCGCTGAAGGGTACGAAGAGCCCGCCCCCGCCCCCGGCCGTCAGCCGCCGGAGCTGCCCGCGCAGGGTGGACAGCCTGGCCTCCGCCGACTGCAGCTGCGCGTTGCTGGGAGTCACCGTGCGGCGCAGCTCGCTGACCCGCACCTCCTGCTCCGTGATCTGGCTCTGGAGCTGCGCGGCGGCGTCCACCGTGCGGGTGGCCTGGTCCGACAGCTCGGGAGCGTTCCTCTGCTTCTGGAAGGAGACGAGCCGCTGCTCGGACCGGTCCAGCGCGGCGCGTGCCCGGCGGAGCTGCGTCTCCAGGAAGTGCTGCTTCTGGACCGCCGCCTCCACCCCCACCCGCGCCGACATCTCGTTGAGGAGCACCGGAAAGGTGTTGGCCACCTTTGCGGCCAGCCGCGGGTCCTCGCCCTCCACCAGGATGGCGATGGAGCCGTCGGGCCTGGGGTTCACCTCGGTGTCCGCGGCGAGCATCCGGCGGAGCTTGCCCGCCATGCCGCCGTCGGGGCGCGGCCCCGCCACCCGCGCGACCATGGAGTCCGCGAAGGAGCGGCTGCGCGCCAGCACCCCGATGAGCCGCTGGTTGGGGTTGCTGACGTTGCCCACTCCCGGAATCCCCGCCCCGGCCAGCTGGCGCGCCAGCATGTCCGACGAGCGGCCGCCCCCCTGCTCCTGCGGGGCGAGCAGCACCACGCTGGCCTGGTACTTCTTCGTGCGCAGCATGGCCAGCCCGCCGGCCACGAGCATCACCGCCAGCGTGGAGAGCACGATCATCCGCCAGCGCCGCAGCAGCACCGCTCCCAGATCGAGGATGCGGACCTCATCCCCCGGAGGGGAACCGCCGTTTTCAGTGCTCATCAGCTTCCATCCATGGCTCTTCGGGGACGGCGGAGGCGCCGGCTGGGGAGATCACTTCCCGATCTGGGTGACGGCGACGACCGTGAGGATCAGCCCGGACACGATGCTCGCGACCGTCTGCACGCTGGCGAGCCGCTCGATCACCGTGCGGCGCTGGCGGAAGGGGACTACGATGACGTCGCCCGCTTCCAGCGCCCGCACCTCCTCCGCCTGGAGCGGCGTGCCCAGCTTGGCGCGCAGCACCACCGCGTCGCGGAAGTCCGCGCGGCGCGTGTACCACCCGGCCAGGCGAATGAAGTGCTCCGGTCTCTGCCCCGGCGTGAACTGCACCAGCCCCGGCGTGCGTACCGCGCCCAGCACGGCCACGTCGTTGCGGCGCTCCGGCACGTTCAGCACGTCGCCGCCACGCACCGTCTGGTCGTAGGCGTCCTGGCCGCTGGCGAAGAGCTGCTGGAAGTCCACCACCACGTTGGTCTCGTCGCCCTGCGCGCGGATGCGCTGGATCTCCCGCTCCTCGAAGCGAGCGGTGCTGTCCGCGGGAGCTCCACGCAGGTCGGTAGGCACGCCCCCCAGCCCCTGAGTCTCCACGCCGGTCACCCCGCGGCGGAGCGTCGCGCTGGTGAGCGACGCCTGCTCGGTGAAGCCGCCCGCCATGGCGATCAGCTCGCGCACCGTCGTGGTGTCGGGCCGGATGGGGTAGGCTCCCGGGTACCTCACCTGCCCGGTCACGGTCGCCCTGCGCTGCCGCTGGAAGTTCCCCACCTCGGCCACGTAGATGGCGTCGGTCGGCCGCAGGATCAGCGCACGCCCGCGGGCGCCGAGCGCCTCCGCCCGCGAGAGGGTCATGAACTCCCGCTGCTGGGGCGTAACGAAGCGCGCGATGCGGATCGAATCCGCGGCGTTGGACGGAAAGCCGGCGCCGCCGTTTACGAGGTTCAGGAACTCGGCGAGCGACTCCCCCTCCCTGAACTGGAACGACCCGGGATAGAAGACGCGCCCGTACGCCTCCACCGTCTCGTCCACCACGGGAATCACCAGCACGTCGCCCGCGCGCAGCGTGGGGTTGGCGCGCAGGTCGCCGGAGATGTAGAAGGGGGCCAGGTCCACCCGCACGGAATCGCCCTCCGCGCGGCGCAGCAGGAGGTTCCGCTGCAGCGTGCGCGAGCCGCGGGGAGCCGGCAGCACTTCGCTCAGCCGCGTCACGGAGGTGGCCAGCCGCATCCCCGGGTTCGCCACGTCGCCCAGCAGGTACACCTTGAACGAGCGCACGTGCGCAAGCGAAAGGGTGACCTCCACGCTGCGGTAGAGCCGCAGCACCGCGGTACGGGCACGCGCCTGCGCCTGGTCAAGGTTCAGCCCCAGCACCCGCACCACCCCGATGGCCGGGATCACCACCGTCCCTTCCGGCGTAACCACCAGCGAGTGGGTGACGTTCACGTCGCCGAACAGCGACACGTCCACCACGTCGCCCGGCCCCAGCGCGTACTCGGTGCGGCGGATGGGAGCGTCCAGGGGCTGCGCGGGCGGGAACCAGCCGTTCGGGTTCCCGCCCGGAACGCCCGTGCCCACCCGCACGCTGTCGCGCGCGGGCTCCTGCGCCAACACCGGAGCCACCCCGCCGGCGAGCAGGGCTCCCGACAGGGCGGCGGCCAACATACGAAACAGAATCATGGAGTGAACCGTGCCACGTGTATGCATGAAAACGGACATCGGCGGCCCGTCCTTGGCGGATGGCTGCCGCCGGGGGCCCGCACCGTGTCTCCGCTGGTCGTCCTGAAATACGGCGAGCCGGGAAACGTTTGACGTATCCCGGTACCCGCCAGTCACACCGTGGAGAGCGCTACGCCCGTCTGGCCAGCGGCACGGCGTGGGCGAAGTCCAGCGCCTCCCCGCACTCCTCCTGGCGGGCGGACGACGAGAGCCCCAGCACCCGCGCCGGCCCGCGCACGCTGCGCATGACGCCGCGGGTGTCCACCACCAGGGGCGCTTCGCGGGCCACGAGCGCGTAGTTTACGGAGCTGTGGTCCGTCACCACCACCACCACGTCGGCCGAGCGCAGCAGCTCGGCGGTGAGCGCCGCGCTGCGCATCGGCAGCCCGGCGAGGCCGGTGTGCCCGTCGTCGCTGATCTCGGGGCAGAAGGGGTCATGGTACACCACTTCCGCGCCGCGCGCCTGCAGCAGCCCGATCACGTCCAGCGCCGGGCTCTCGCGCAGGTCGTCGATGTCGCGCTTGTAGGCGACGCCAAGGACCAGCACGCGGCTCCCGTTCACCGCCTTGCGGGCCCCGTTCAGGGCATCCGCCACCTTGCGCACCACGTACTCGGGCATCTCCGCGTTGATCTCGCTGGCCAGCTCGATCATGCGCGTCTTGTACTCCAGCGTGCGCATCTTCCACGACAGGTAGTGCGGGTCCAGCGGAATGCAGTGGCCGCCCAGCCCCGGACCGGGGGTGAACTTCATGAAGCCGAACGGCTTGGTGGCCGCCGCTTCGATCACCCCCCACACGTCCACGCCCAGCTTGTCGCACGCCTGCGCCAGCTCGTTGGCCAGCGCGATGTTGATCATGCGAAAGGTGTTCTCGTACACCTTCACCAGCTCGGCCGCCTCGGCGCTCTCCACCTTCACCAGCGTGTCGAAGACGCTGCCGTACAGCGACGTGCCGGCCTCCATGCACGCCGCGGTCACGCCGCCGATCACCTTGGGCGTGTTGCGGGTGTGCCACACGGGGTTCCCCGGGTCCACCCGCTCGGGCGAGAAGCAGAGGAAGAAGTCCTCGCCCACCGCCAGGCCGCTCTGCTCCAGGATGGGGAGCAGCACGTCGCGGGTGGTGCCCGGGTACGTGGTGCTCTCCAGGATCACCAGCTGCCCGGGCCGCAGCGCCTTGAGCACCGCCTGCGCGGCGGAGACGACGTAGCTGAGGTCCGGCTCCTTGGTCTTGTTGAGCGGCGTGGGCACGCAGATGGAGATCGCGTCGCACTCCGCCAGCCGAGAAAGGTCCGCGGTGGCCGAGAGGAGCCCCTCGCCCACGAACGCCGACAGCACATCGCTGGGCACGTCCTGCACGTGGCTGCGCCCCGCGTTCACCGCGTCCACCACCCGCTCGGAGATGTCCACACCCAGGGTGCGGTAGCCGTTGCGCGCGAGCTCCACCGCCAGCGGCAGCCCCACGTACCCCAGCCCCACCACCCCCACAACCGCCGTATTGTCGCCGATCCTGGAAAGGATCTGGTCTTTCGCCGCGCTCATATTGCTGTATTCGAACCGATAGAGGCGCCGGGAGCCCCCCGCCGGTGCACGTTCCTGGAGCCGCGAGGAAACCACAAATTTAGCGGCGCGGCCAATTTACGGCAACCCGAGATCAACGGGCGCGGACGGCGCCCTGCCTGCGCGCCGCCAGCGGCGGAACGCACTCGGGCACCAGCGCCAGCAGCCCTTCCAGCGAATCGGCGGTGCTCCCCAGCGCCGCCGCCGCGCCCAGGCGGTCCAGCCCCTGGGTAAGGGCGTCCACGTCCGGCTCGGTGCTCTGCACGATGCGGATCTTCTCCACCTCGGTGGGGATCGTCGCCTCGTAGTCCGACATCAGCTCCTCGTGGAGCTTCTCGCCGGGGCGCAGCCCGGTGAAGACGATCTGCACGTCGTGGTACGGCACCAGCCCGGAGAGGCGGATCAGGTTCTCCGCCAGCTCCACGATGCGCACCGGCTCGCCCATCTCCAGCATGCAGATCCGCTCGGCGGCGTCGGGGAGCGCCGCGGCCTGCAGCACCAGCTGCACCGCCTCGGGGATCGTCATGAAGTAGCGCGTGACGTCCGGATGCGTCACCGTGAGCGGCACCTGCGCCGCGAGCTGGCGCTTGAAGAGCGGGATCACGCTGCCGTCCGACCCCAGCACGTTTCCGAAGCGCACCGCCCGGAAGTCGCAGCTCGAGCTGCGCAGCGCGGGCCACCCCAGCACCAGGTGCTCGGCCACGCGCTTGGTGGCGCCCATCACGCTGGACGGGTTGACCGCCTTGTCGGTGGAGATCAGTACGAAGCGCTCCGCGCCGAAGCGGGCGGCGCACTGGGCCACGTACAGCGTGCCGAAGATGTTGTTGCGCACCGCCTCCACCACGTTGCTCTCCATGAGCGGCACGTGCTTGTAGGCGGCGGCGTGGAAGACGAACTCCGGGCGGTAGCGGTTGAAGATCCGCTCCATCCGCACCTGGTCCGTTACGTCGGCCACCACGGGGATCACCGTCAGCGTGGGGTGGGTGGCCGTAAGCTCGTTGTGGATGAAGTAGAGCGGGCTCTCCGCCTGGTCAAGCACGATGAGGCGCGCGGGCTGCAGCCGCGCGATCTGCCGCGCCAGCTCCGACCCGATGGAGCCGGCGCCGCCGGTCACCATCACGGTGCGCCCTTCCAGGTCCGGGTTGCGGCCGTCCAGCGGCAGGTCCACCGTCTCGCGCCCCAGCAGGTCCTCGATCTGTACGTCGCGCACCTGCGTGACGCGGGCGTGCCCCTCGATCATCTCGCGCATCGACGGGATGATCTTGAACTCCACGCCCGCGTCCAGGCACACGTTGACGATGCGGCGGATCTCGTCGCCCGTGGCGGAGGGGATGGCGATCACCAGGAGCTGCGCGTCCACCTTGAGCGCCAGGTCCTTGATGTCGCGGGTGGAGCCCAGCACCGGCACGCCGTGCAGCCGCATCCCGCGCTTGGCCAGGTCGTCGTCGGCCAGCGCCACGGGAAAGATGTCGATGCCGCCCTCGCGCTGGCACTCGCGCACGAAGCGCTCGCCGCCCACGCCGGCGCCGATGATGAGGGCGCGCTTGCCGTGGCGCGGACGCCAGGGGATCAGCCGCTCCTCGCGGAAGGCGCGCACCCCGAACCGCACCCCGCCGAACATCAGGATCGCGCTGATCCAGTCCAGCGCGAGCACCGAGCGCGGGTACCCTTCCAGCATGCCGGTGAAGAAGAGGGAGCCCAGCAGGAGGGCGGAGCTGAGTGTGACGGCCTGCACCAGGTCGATCAGGTCGCGCATCCCCACGTGGCGCCACCACCCGCGGAACAGACCAAAGACCCCGAAGGCGGCGAAGCGCCCGGCCAGCACGAACGGCAGGGTGTTCCAGTATATCCCTTCCATTTCCTTCGGCACCCCCAGGTCGAAGCGGAGGCCGAAAGCAAACCGGTACGCGATGGGAATGAGCAGCAGGTGCAGCGCGAAGATCAGCGGACGCCGGAACCGGATGAGGATTGTCGGGAGCATTCAGCCATCGCCTAAGGGACGTTCCACCGGGGCCGGGCAGCCGCAGGGGGGCATCCTCGTCAAACCAGAACTCATAGAACGAATCACGTCCGCGGATGTGCACGGAGGGCACGGAACCCTGCCGGGTGGGGCAGGTGGGGCGTGATGTTCAGACAACATGACGCGTGCGCGGTGCCGGGGGTCACACTGTCCAGATGCCCGCCGGGCGCGGCGCGGGGGTGCTGCACGTACCGCGCCGTGCCGGGTCTCTCCCCCGCGGCTGCCGGGGCAGCCCGCGAGCGGGGAGCGCTCGGCGCGCCGCGAAGGTGCACAAGATAAGCGGTTTGCACCCCAGCGAACAGCCCGTTCGTACAGGCCTCCGCGGAGGCGGTTTCACACGGAGCCACAAAGGGAACTGCAAGAACGGAAAAGCGTGTTCTCTGAGCCCTCGCCTTTTGGCTCCGTGTCTCCGTGTGATGCCTTTCAATCCATGCAGAGCCGAAGCTGCTCGCGCCAGTGGGGGAGCGCCACGCGGAGCTCGCGGGCGGCGCGGCCGCTGTCCAGCACGGAGTAGCGGGGGCGCGGGGCCGGCGTGGGATACTCCTCGGTGGCGATGGGCACCACGTGGCGCGCGCTCTGCCGCTCGCGCGCCGGGTCGGCGGCCAGGATCGCCTCCGCGAAGCCGTGCCAGCTCGTCTCCCCGGCGGCCGCCAGGTGGTATATGCCGCCCGAGGCATCCTGGATCTCCCACCCGCGCCCGGCGCGAAAGGGGGCCAGGATGGCGGCCGTCGCCTCGGCCAGCATGCGGCTCCAGGTGGGGGCGCCCACCTGGTCCGCCACCACGCGCAGCTCGGTGCGCTCGTGCGCCAGGCGCAGCATGGTGCGCAGGAAGTTGTGGCCGCGCGTGCCGTACACCCAGCTCGTGCGCAGCACCAGGTGCGCCCCGCCGGCCGCGGCCACCGCCTCTTCGCCCTCACGCTTGGTGCGGCCGTACACCCCCAGCGGCGCCGCGGGGTCGTCTTCCGTGTACGGGGCCCCCTTGGAGCCGTCGAAGACGTAGTCCGTGGAGAAGTGCACCAGCGGCACGCCGGCCCGCGTGGCCTCCTCGGCCAGGATGCCGGGGGCCACGGCGTTGAGGGCGCGCGCCAGCTCCGGCTCCGCCTCGGCGCGGTCCACCGCCGTGTGGGCGCCCGCGTTCACCACCAGCGCCGGCGCGGCGTACCGGAAGCCGCGGCGGATGGACCCGGGGTCCGCCAGGTCCAGCGCGCCGCGCGGCGGCGCCACCACCTCCGCCACCGGCGCCAGCGCGCGGGCCAGCTCCCACCCCACCTGCCCCGTGCCGCCGGTGAGGAGGATCCGGGGCCGGGTCACCCCGCCTCCCGGTAGCGCGGCAGCCGCTCCGGCGGCAGGTCGCGGAGCCGCGCCCCGCCCCGGTCCTTGGCCGACACCAGCGGGGCCGCGCCGGGCCAGTCGATCGCCAGGTCGGGGTCGTTCCACAGCAGGGTGGACTCGGCCTCGGGGCGGTACACGTCGGTGCACTTGTACGAGAAGAGCGCCTCGCCCGAGGTCACCACGAAGCCGTGCGCGAACCCCGGCGGCACCCAGAGCTGCCACCCGTTCTCGTCGTTGAGCGTGTAGCCCGCCCAGCGCCCGAACGTTGGGGAGCCCACCCGCACGTCCACCGCCACGTCCCACACCTCGCCGCGGAGCACCGACACCAGCTTTCCCTGCGGGTTGGGCTCCTGGAAGTGGAGCCCCCGCAGCACTCCGCGCGTGGAAAGGGAGACGTTGTCCTGCACGAAGCGGTCGGGGATCCCCGCCGCCGCGTAGCGCTCCGCCCGCCACGTCTCGCGAAAGAAGCCGCGGTCGTCGCGAAAGACGGGGGGCTTCAGCAGCAGCACGCCGGGAAGCGCCGTTTCCTCCGCGATCATCCGTGCGGGCGCCCGTCCAGCAGGCTCAGCAGGTACTCGCCGTAGCCGCTCTTGAGCAGCGGCGCGGCGAGGCGGCGGAGCTGCGGCTCGTCGATGAAGCCGGATCGGTAGGCGATCTCCTCAGGGGCCGCCACTTTGAGCCCCTGCCGCTTCTCGATGGTCTCGATGAAGTTGCTGGCCTGCTGCAGCGACTCGTGCGTCCCCGTGTCCAGCCACGCCATGCCGCGCCCCAGCAGCTCCATGTGCAGCTGCCCGCGGCGCAGGTACTCCAGGTTGACGTCGGTGATCTCGTACTCGCCGCGCTTCGACGGCCGCAGCGCCGCGGCGATCTCCAGCACCTGGTTGTCGAAAAAGTACAGCCCGGTGACGGCGTACGGCGACTTGGGGTCGAGCGGCTTCTCCTCGATGGAGACCACCCGCCCCGCCGTGTCCACTTCGGCCACGCCGTAGCGCTCGGGGTCGCGCACGTGGTAGCCGAAGACGGTGGCCCCCGCCGGCCGCTCCGCCGCGGCGTGCAGCAGCTCGGTGAGGCCATGGCCGTAGAAGATGTTGTCGCCCAGGATCAGCGCCACCCGGTCGTCGCCCACGAAGGTGCGCCCGATGGTGAACGCCTGCGCCAGCCCCTCGGGGCGCGGCTGCTCGGCGTACTCGAAGCGCACCCCCCACTGCTCGCCGTCGCCCAGCAGCTCGCGGAAGCGCGGGAGGTCGGCGGGGGTGGAGATCACCAGGATCTCGCGGATCCCCGCCAGCATCAGGGTGGAGAGCGGGTAGTAGATCATCGGCTTGTCGAACACCGGAAGGAGCTGCTTGCTCACCACCCGCGTGATCGGGTACAGCCGCGTGCCGGAGCCGCCTGCCAGGATGATCCCCTTCATGCCCCCGCCCCCACCACGCCCAGCCGCTCCAGCTGGTACGAGCCGTCCATCACCCGCCTGCACCACTCACCGTTCTCCAGGTACCACGCCACCGTCCGCCGCAGCCCGCTCTCGAACGTCTCCCGCGGGGCCCATCCCAGCTCCGCGGAGATCTTCGCCGTGTCCACCGCGTAGCGCCAGTCGTGCCCCGGCCGGTCCTGCACGAAGGTGATGAGCGACTCGTACGGCGCGGCGCCGGGCGCCATCTCGTCCAGGAGGGAGCAGATGGTACGCGCCACCTGCAGGTTGCTGCGCTCGCTGCCGCCGCCCACGTTGTACGTCTCCCCCGGGCGCCCGCGCTCCAGCACCGCCAGCAGCGCCCGCACGTGGTCTTCCACGTACAGCCAGTCGCGCACGTTGCCGCCCGTGCCGTACACGGGAATGGGGCGCCCCGCCAGCGCGCTGAGCACCACCACCGGGATCAGCTTCTCGGGAAACTGGTACGGCCCGTAGTTGTTGGAGCAGTTGGTCACCAGCACGGGAAGCCCGTACGTGTGGTGCCAGGCGCGCGCCAGGTGGTCCGACGCCGCCTTGCTGGCCGAGTAGGGCGAGTTGGGGCTGTACGGGGTCGTCTCGGTGAACTTCCCCTCCTCGCCGAGCGAGCCGAACACCTCGTCGGTGGAGACGTGCAGGAAGCGGAAGCGCTCGCGCTCCTCCCCCGCCAGCGAGTCCCGGTGATGCCGCGCCGCCTCCAGCAGCACGTACGTCCCCACCACGTTGGTGGAGATGAAGGGGGCCGCCCCCTCGATGGAGCGGTCCACGTGCGACTCGGCCGCCAGGTGCATCACGGCATCCGGCCGGTGCTCCGCGAAGACCCGCGCCACCTCGTCCGCGTCGCGAATGTCCACCCGCTCCAGCACGTGGCGCGGGTGGGGGAGGACGGAGGCGAGCGAATCCAGGTTCCCGGCGTAGGTGAGGCTGTCCACGTTCACCACCCGGTGCTCCGTCCGGGCCAGGAGGTGGCGGACCAGCGCCGAGCCGATGAAGCCGGCGCCGCCGGTCACGAGAATGCTGCGGGTCATCGAATGGGGTGTGGGGTGCCGCTCGTGCGCGCCGGCCGCGCTCAGAGCTTGGAGACGATCGTGACCGCGATCGTGGTGGCGGTGGAGATGATGGCGGCCACCAGGACGCCGCTGTTGCGGTCGGCCCAGGAGCGCTCGCCCACGTAGAGCTGGTCGCCGGAGCGCACGTCCAGCGTCACCAGCGTGGACCCCGCCGTCACCCGCTCGTGCAGCACCCGCCCTTCACGCACCAGGCGGATGCGGCGCAGGTTGCCGTTGAAGTTGGCGCCCCCGGCCAGCGCCAGCACCCCGTTGAGGGTGAGCGTTGGGTCCACGTTGAAGATCCCCGGCCGGTTGACGAAGCCCAGCACCTGCACGCGCCGCAGCGGCGTGATGCTGATGGAGGGGTTGCGCAGGCTCACCCGGTAGAGGGCGAGCAGCTGCTCGCGCAGCGTGTCCAGCGGCACCCCCGTCACGAACCGCTGCCCGATCTTGGGGAGGGTGACGGTGCCGTCGGTGCCCACCAGGAACTCGCCGCTCAGGTCGGGCTCCCTCCAGATGCGCACCTGCAGCAGGTCGCCGGGCATCAGCGAGGGGAGACCGGCCGGCAGGCTCGCCACCGGCGGCGGGAGCGTGTCCGCCGGCGCGGTGGACTGCGCGCGCGCCGGCGCCTGCACGGCCACCAGGGCCAGCAGGAGCGCCAGGAGCCGGAATCGGATGGGGGTCGTCACGGGAGTCCTTTTCATCTATGCGAGCCGCGCCGCGTCACATGCCGAGCCGCACGCGGAGAACGGTGTTCAGGTTGAACGCGCTGCCGCCCGCCCGGCGGTTCATCTGGTACGCGCCGGTGATGCCGGCGGTCACGTCGAAGCGCCCCATGAAGCGCAGCGCCTCCACCCCCACGCCGTTCGTCACCTCGGGATCGGGGGTGAGGCGGTCGCGCACGGAGCGGGTGTACGTAAGCGTCGTGCGGCCGCGGGGCGTGTAGCGGTCCAGCGCCACCACCGCCCCCCCGCCGCCGTAGCCGCTGCTCGCCCCCAGGATCTGCCCCCGCTGCGTGTGCCCCTGCCGCGCGCCCGTGTGCCGGTAGAACGCGCTCTGCGGGCGCACCAGGTTCAGGTGGGAGATGCGCGTGTTCAGCACCTCGCCGCGCAGCGACACCAGCGAGCCGTCGGCCCGCGGCCACACCCGCCGCAGCCCCAGGGTGTACCCGGCGTTGTGGTCCGGCTCCAGCAGCACGTCGCGGCGGTCGGCGTTGTGGTCGTCGCGCGCGTACTCGGCGTACGCCTCCACCCCGTTGCGGGGGTGGTACCAGCGAAAGAAGACGGAGGCGAGCTGGTTGTCCACGTCGCCGCCCTCCACCCCGGTGCCGCCGTTCTCGAGCCCCACCTTGATGAACCCCTCCAGCGGCTTCAGGAAGTTGGACGCGGTCAGCCCGCCCTCCGGCCAGGGGGTGTGGAAGAAGCGCGTGCCCCCCACCTCCAGCGTCGGAAGGCCGCGCGGCACGAATACCGCCACCGCTCCGGACATGAAGCGCCGCGGCTCCACGATCTCGGTGTAGGCGGACTGGTCCAGCCTTCCCCACAACAGGCGGCCGTGGAGCCGCCCGATCCCCAGGTTCACCGGCCGGGCGGTGCCGGCGAAGGCGTGCGCGAAGCCGCCCGCGTTGTGGCCCAGGATCAGCGGAAGGTCGGCCGCGGGGCCCCAGTGCTGGTTTGCGGTGGAGACCCCCGCGGCGAAGATCGACGCGTCCAGCCGCAGCGAGCTCTGCCCCGGGTCCACCCGGCCGTAGGCGCCGTCGCCGAAGCGCTGCGGGAGGTCGATGCTCCCCGGGAAGTCGGGGTCGTTGTACTCGAGCACGCCGCCGGCCCCGGTGTCCGCCAGGTCGAACTCCGCGTTCTGCGCGATGAACGCCATGGGGGCCACCGTCAGCGAGAGCGGCCCCCACTCCAGCGACGCGCCGGCCTCCGCCGCCACCGTGAGGCCCCGCCCGGCCCAGACCGCGCCGTCCTCGGCGCCGTACGGCATGGTGGTGTTGACGATCGCCTGGGCACCGGGCCGCACCCAGCGCACGCGGGCGCGGCCGGCGCTGTCCGGGGCGAAGCGGTAGCGCCCCATCCAGGGGTGCGCCGAATCGGCGGGCGCCAGGCGCGTCACCTCGCGGGGCGAGAAGCCGCGGATGGCCCACGGGTAGCGCCCGCCGCGGCCGGCCACCTGCAGCACGCGCAGGTAGCTTTCCGCCTCCGAGCCCACGAAGACCTCGCCGCGCACGTCGAGCGGGGCCTGCGCGGCCGCGGGCGCCGCCGCCAGGAGAGCGGCGGCCAGCGGCGCGGCCAGGCCGCGGAACGTGCGAGGGGTGTGACGTGCCATCAAACGCTTCCGTCCTTCCGAGGAGAACCGGAGCAGCCACACCGCCGCCCAGGCGCGGGAGCATGACTGCTCGTCCAGTTTTTTGACGATGGGGTGCCCGCGGCGTCACTCCGCCCGGCGCCGGCCAGGGGGCCGCGCCGCGCCGTCGCCCTGATCCTGCTTGCGCTTACGCGGCCCGCTGCGGTGGACCGCGGCAAGCCGGAATGTTATCCTCTATCGTCCAACATTTCCAGAGGGCTCGGCCCCGGCCCGCGCCCCAACCGCATCCTGATGAAGAAACCGACCGTCTGGCCCGCGGGCTTCGTTCTCGCCTTTGCACTCGCCGCGGCGCCGCGCACCCTGGGCGCCCAGCTCCCCGCCGGCCCGCCCGCGGACACCCTGCGCCCCGCCGCCGCGGGGGACACGGCCGTGCCCCCGCGCCACGCCACGGAGTGGGTCCCCATCGGCACGCCGGCGGAGGACCGCCTGCGCACGGCGCAGCTGCTGGGGGAGGCGCCCACGGCGGGGTTCCTGATCCGCTCCGTGTCGTCCGCCACGCAGGTGGCGGAGGGTGAGGAGGGCGCACGGCTCCTTCGCCCGCACGTGCGCGGGGTGTGGAACTCGTACCTTCCCATGGGCGCCAACGACGGCCTGGCGTGGAACGGGCGCGGGGGTACGGTCTACGTGTCCGCCGGCGTCCGCGCCCGCTTCGGCGGGGTGACGGTGATCGCCGCGCCGGAGGTGGCGTACGCGCAGAACCGCGAGTTCCAGCGAGTCTACCCGGCCGCGGGGCGCAGCTCGTTCGCCAACCCGTTCCACGGCCCCGCCTCGCCGCTGGACGCGCCGCTCCGCTTCGGCCCGCGCTCGTTCACGCAGCTTTCGCTGGGGCAGAGCTCCGTCACGGCGCGCTTCGGCTCGTTCGCCGCCGGCGGGGCCACCGAGAACCTGTGGTGGGGGCCGGGGATCAGGAACGCGCTGGTGATGAGCAACAACGCGTCCGGCTTCCCGCACCTCTTCGTCCGCACCCGGCCGGAAGGGATCGGCACGCGCTTCGGGACGCTGCAGGGGCAGTGGGTGTCCGGGGCCCTGGGCCAGTCCGGGTACTCGGGCGTGGACGACGACGGGCGCACGCTGGCGGGAATCGCGCTGGCCTTCACGCCGCGCGGCGAGCCGGGGCTCACGCTGGGCCTCACCCGTGCCGTGTACCGCACGGGGAGCGCGTGGGGCGCGCCGCTGCGCTTCCTGGACGTCTTCGCCATCGTGAGCCACCCCGAGGCCGTGCGCCCCCCGCGCCTCGAGCAGCCGGCCGGGAGGTCGGACCAGCTCTTCTCGCTCTTCGGCCGCTGGGTGTTCCCGGCGAGCGGCTTCGAGACGTACGGCGAGTGGGCGCGCCAGCAGGGCTTCGGCTCGTTCAGCGAGCTGGTGAGCCGCCCCGGGGCCACCTCCGGCTACACGCTGGGGATGCAGTGGGTGGCCACGGGCGAGCGCCGGGGCCGGATGCGCCTCCAGGCCGAGATCACCAGCCTGGAGCAGAACGACGCTGTGCGAGGAAGGCGGCAACAGTCGTTCTACACCAGCGTCAACGTGCCGCAGGGGTACACACACCGCGGCCAGGTGCTGGGCGCCGCCATCGGGCCCGGCTCGTCCGCGCAGTGGGCGGCGGCGGACTACCTGCGGCCGGACTGGCGGCTGGGCGTCTTCCTGGAGCGCACGCGCTGGGACGAGGACGCGCTGGAGCGCATCTCCACGCGCAACCCGCGCGGGCACGACACGCAGGGGCTGGCGGGGGTGCGGGCGGGGCGCCGCTTCGGCGGGTGGGAGCTGGCGAGCGAGTACTCGTTCGGGCGCCGGCTCAACTGGCTCTTCCAGAACACCGCGCGCTCCTTCTTCGACTTCGACGCGGTGGACCTGAACGTGTCGTCCTTCACCCTCTCGGTGAGCCCCGCGCTCCGCTGATCCGGTCCAGCTCCACGGGAGGGAAGCCTCACATGCGGACGAACGGCGAGGACGGCGGAGGGGCCTGGCCCTCCGTGCTTTCCCCGTTCCCTCGTGTTCCGCGTGTGAAACGGCCGTACGGCGCGCGCGCGCGGGTTGCCGCCCCGCCGGAAATCTCCTATCTTTGTTGGTTGCAATCACATGCGCCACCCGACCACCCGCAGGGACCCATGATCGAACCGACGCACGCGCCCCCCCGTGCCGCCGCGGACACCAGCTTGCGAGACCTGTGGAGCACGCTCCGCAGGCGGCGCGGCCTGGTGGCGGCGATCACGCTGGGGGTGGTGGCGCTCACGATGGCGGCCAGCTTCTACATGATGCCCGTGTACGAGTCCGAGGCCGCGGTACGCGTCGTTCCCGAGGAGAGCGGCTCCGGCGGGATGCTGGAGAAGCTGGGCGAGATGGAGGACCTGGGCGCCCTCACCGGCCTGGGGAGCGACGACCTGGACACCGACCTGGGCATCATGCGTAGCCGGCGCATCGCCGACCCGGTGGCCGAATCGGTCGGGCTGCAGGTGGAGCTCCTTGCGCCCCGCCGCGAGCGCAGCGACGTGCTGCGCGTGATCTCCGCGCCGCGCGACCGCGCCGTGGGCGTCTACCGGCTGGACCGCCAGGACGACGGCAGCTACGCGATGAAGGTGGAGGAGAGCGAGCAGCCCGTCGCCATTCCCGAGCGGGTGCGGATCGGCGCCCCCTTCACCATTGGCGGCGTGACGCTGGCGCTGAACCCTTCGCTCCGCGCCAAGCCCCCGGCACGAGTGCGCTTCGAGATCCTGCACTTCCGCGAGGCGGTGGACGAGCTGCAGGACGAGCTCGAGGTGGACCGGCAGGAGAGCGGCTCGCGCCTGGTGGAGCTGGTGTACCGCAACCGCGACCCGCGCGTGGCCGCGGCCGTGGTCAACGGCCTGGCGGACGGCTTCATCGCCTACAAGCGCACCACCAGCACCACGGAGTCGAACACCAGCGCGACGGTGCTGCGCGCGCAGGTGGCGACCTACCGCACCCAGCTCGCCGACGCGGAGGAGCGCCTGCGCAACTTCCGCGAGAGCTCGCGCGTGCTGGCGCCCGAGGCCGAGGCGGAGGCGGAGATCAAGCGCTCCACCGAGATGCAGATGCGCTTCGACGACATGCGCGTGGAGCGGGCCTCGCTCCAGCAGCTGCTCGCCGAGGTCCGCAGCGCCCCGCCCGGGGCCGGCACCGCGGCGTACCGCAAGCTCAGCACGTACCCGTCGTTCCTGGGCAACCACAACATGCTCGCGCTCATGAACACGCTCAACGCGCTCGACAACGAGCGCGCGGCGCTCCTGGCGCGGCGCACGGAGGCGGACGACGACGTCCGCGTCCTCACCTCGCGGATCGTGGCGACCGAGCGGCAGCTCCTGCGCATCGCCGACGACTACCTGCGCTCCATCGAACTCCGCCTCGGCTCGGCCGACCAGGCGCTCGCCAAGGTGGGCGCGGGGATGGCCGCCATGCCCGCGCAGGACATGCAGTTCGTCCGCCTGGCGCGCGACGTGAAGATGCTGAACGAGGTGTACCTCCTGCTGCAGGCGCGTCTCAAGGAGGCGGAGATCACCGAGGCCACCACCAAGGACGCCGCGCACGTGGTGGACTACGGCCTGGTGGCGTACGAGCCGGAGTACCCCAAGCCGCTCCTGAACCTGGCGCTCGCCATTGCGCTGGGGCTGCTGGTTGGGGTGGCGGGCGCCATCATGCGCGACATCGCCGACCCCACGGTGCGCTCCTCGCGCGACGCGTCGGAGGCCACGGGCGGGCTGGCGGTGCTGGGCTCCATCCCGCGCATCCGCACCATCCCGCGGCGGCCGGTGAGCGTGGGAATGCCGCGCGCGCTGGTCCCCGCGGGGCCGGACCGGCTGATCGCCCGCTCCGATCCGCGCCACCCCGCCTCCGAGGCGTACCGGGCGCTGCGCACCTCGCTGGCCCACGGGGTGACGGAGGAGACGCCGCGCACGGTGGTGGTCACCAGCGCCCGCGCGGGCGAGGGGAAGAGCACCAGCGCCGCCAACCTGGCGGTGACGCTGGCGCAGCAGGGCACGCGCACGCTGCTGGTGGACGCGGACCTGCGCACCGGGCGCCTGAACGCGCTCTTCGGGGCGCGCCCGGAGCCGGGCTTCGCCGAGGCGCTGCTGGGCCGCACCCCGCTTGCCGATGCGGTGCTCGAGGTGGCGCTCGACGAGTCCGACGTGCCGCTGTACCTCCTCCCCTCCGGCGCTCCGCCGCGCAACCCGGCCGAGCTCCTTGGCTCGGTGCGCATGCAGGCGCTGGTGGAGGAGATGCGTTCGCTGTACGAGGTGGTGATCTTTGACGCCCCCGCCCTTTCGGGGCTCACGGACGCCGCGGTGCTGGGCAAGGCCGTGGACGCCACGGTCCTGGTGGTGCGCCCCGGCATGACGGATCGCGACGCGCTGGAGCAGGCGCTCGCGCAGCTCCGCCTCTCGCGCGCGCCGGTGGCCGGCGTGCTCCTCAACGACGTGCTGAACGGCCGCCTGGTGTAGCAGGAGAGAACTGCAACTGCATGGCTCACACAGAGACACAGAGCCACAGAGAGAACCGCAAAAGGTTTTCTCCGTGGTTTTCAGTTCTTTTCTGTGTCCTCTGTGTGAGGCTTTTCCCCGTTGTTCTCCCCTGCGTCTCTGCGCCTCTGCGTGAGACAAGCCGTTCCCGGCTTCAGCGGGCGGGATTCAGGACGAAGGTGACCTCGCGCCGGGCTCCACGCACGATGCTGAGCGTGTCGACGAACGCTTGCTCGCCCGGGCGGAGGGCGTATTCCGGCGGCACGCCAATGAACACGCCGTACGCTCCCGCCGCCACCTCCGGGAAGAGGTGCTCGCCATCTCCGCCGGTACGCGCCCGCCCCATGACGGCGGTGCCCGTGTAGAGCACCACCTCCACGTTGGGGATCGGCGCACCGGACGAGTCCTCGGTGCGCACGCGCACCTGCGCGAAGTCGTACTGCGAGTGGATCAGGTTCTCGCACCCGGCCGCCAGCAGCAGCACCAGGCCGAGCAGCGCGGCGAAGGGGCGGGCGCGGAGGTAAAGCGAACGCGGCATCGGCACCAGCCTCAGAGGAGCGAAGATCACCCCGCCCCCGCGCGGGCGGGAAGCGGGAGCACGAGCGGAGCGCCGGGCGCGGGCTCCGGGTCGCGCGCGGCGACGCCCACGCCCAGCCAGGCGCACGAGAGCATCAGCCAGAACGCCGGCTCCGTAAGGAGCTGGTAGAACAGGTTGAACAGCAGGAACCCGACCATCACCGGCCGGAACGGCGTCCTGCGCACCACCGGGTAGAGCGTGATCACCAGCCCCACCAGGAGCGCGAAGAGACCCATCTCCGCCAGCAGCGTGGCATAGAACGAGTGGAAGTTCGCGTACCGGGTGCCGGGGAGCAGGTCCGTGAGAACCGACCCCGCGTTGCCGAAGCCGATCCCGATCAGCGCATTCTTCCAGCTCCGCCCCGCCACGTCCAGCGCCCGCTCGATCAGCTGGAAGTGGATGCTGTTGCTGGTGCCCTCCCGTGCCGTGAAGCGGGCGCCGAGCAGCTCCCCCGCCGCCGCCAGCACGTCCAGCGCTCCGGGAACGACGAAGACCCCCAGGATCGCCGCGGCGCTGGCCAGGAGCCCCGCCGCCAGCCGTCCGCGGGTGAACCGCACCCGGCGGCGCTCCGCGAGCGCGGCGGCCATCATCCCCATCGCCCCCATCACGGCGGAGCGCGAAAGGGTGAGGATCAGCGAGAAGACGGTGACGACCGCCGCCACGCCCCTCGCCTTCGACGGCCTTCCGAAGCGATAGATCAGGAAGAGGAAGACCGCGGAGACGATGCCGCCGCGGTTGGGGTCCAGCGTCTGCCCGCCGGGGCGGGGCATGATGGAGCCGAAGCGCACCGGCACCAGGTCCACGAACCCGCCGCCCACGGCCCCCGGATCGTTCAGCCAGACGCCGATCTGGGCGACGTTGAAGACGAAGCTCACCAGCAGCCCCAGGTACGCGCCGCGCACCAGGATCGAGGCGGGATCGGGCCGGTTCGCCAGCACCACCGCCACGAAGAGGATGGTGAAGAGCTGGAAGACGAGGAGGACGGCGCGCTTTCCCGAGAGCTCGGGGTCGCTGCTCCCCACGGCGGACGCCATCGCCAGGCCGCCCAGCAGCATCGCCAGCGCCAGGTACACCTGCCCCTCGCGCCGCAGCTCCACCCGCCGCATGGCGCCGAGCGCGGGAAGCTCCAGCATCAGCAGCAGCGGCATCAGCACCAGGTACGGGGGCATCGTGACGGGCCCCCCGCCGCCCAGCAGGTCGATCCGGTCCGCGCCCATCGTCGCGATCCAGAAGACCAGCAGCGCATCCCTCACGCGGAGCCCGCCCCGTGCTTCACGCCACTCCGGCCACGCGCTGCGCGGCGGGAGCGCGCCGCGCGGAAGGCTGCGCGTACGGGGCCAGCGCGTCGCGCGTCGCCTCCAGGAAGCGCCGGCCGAAGCGCCGGTCGGGCTCCAGGTGGCACCCCTCGGCCCACTCGTTCCAGGCGTTGATGAAGACGATCTGCTCGTCTGGCTCGTTCCCCGCCACGCGCCTGCACGCGTGCTCCAGCCAGCGCTGGTAGAGGGCGGGGTCGTCGTTCTGGATCACCGTGCCCCCGGAGCGGCGCCGGGCGGAGTTGTCCCAGCTCGGCATCACGCAGGGGAACACCCGCTCGCCCGGGGGCACGCGCCGCATCGCCTCCTCGGCCACGTCGCGGTAGCTGAGCACGTGGAGCCGCGTGCGCACCGGCGCCAGCAGCTCCACCATCACCCTTCGCGCGGCGCGCCGGGCAAAGGTGCGCACGCCGGCCAGGGGGCCATCGACCGCGGCCATGCGGCCGGTGGGGGCGAACTCCGTCATGGCGTCGAAGCCGTCGGCGAGCGCCTCCGCGTACTCCGTGCGATCGCCCGGGCTCTTCACGGCGCACAGGTACAGCTCGGGAACTCCCAGGCGGGCCGCCGTCTCGCGCCAGGTGCGGATGACGGCGGCGCGGTCGACGAGCGCCCCGGGCTGGTACACCAGGAAGAGCGGGCGCCCGCCCACCCGCACGTAGCGCCGGTCGCGAAAGGCGCGCACCAGCCACTCCATGTGGTGCGCGGCGTCGTAGGCGGCGTAGTCCTGGCGCATGAGCATCTCGTGCTCGGCCCCGTCCCAGCGCCGCGTCCAGTTGCCGTTCGCCCAGCAGAGGCAGAAGGGGAAGTCGGGCTTCCCGGAGGCGAGCACCTCGTCAAACGGGCGCTCCAGCAGCCGGCGGCCGTCGTCGAACCAGTAGTGGTAGTAGCAGAAGCCGCCGATCCCGTACTCCTTCGCCAGCTCCGCCTGCGCCAGGCGCGTCTCCTCCAGCCGCAGATCGTAGAAGCCCAGGTCCGCCGGAATGTGGGGCTGGTAGTGCCCCTTGAACCGCGGGCGCGACTGCGCCACGTTGGTCCACTCGGTGAACCCCGGCCCCCACCACGCGTCGTTCTCCGGGATGGGGTGGTACTGCGGAAGATAGAAGCAAAGCGCTCGCATCGAAGCTCCTGGCCCGGGCATCCCGCCCGCGGGCAATGGTACTGCGTAAGAGGTGCCGCCCGGCTCCCGCCGCGAGTCCGGAGAGCATGGCGCGTGCTCGGGCGGCCGCGCGCCCGCGCCCTCCACCCAGCGGCGTGCCGGTCCACGCCGGCCGCGGGAGTGAGTCTGCGCCGGCCTGCGGCTCCCGCCCGCATCCCGCCTCCCCGTAAGGGTGTGGCGGCCAGGGCTCGCGGAGCGCGGAATGTATGCCGGCCCCCGGTGCCAGTCAACGAAAGCGGGGCCTTCACCCGGCGGCGCGCAGCCCCAGCTCGCCGCTGGAGGGGCGCAGCACGAGCCAGCAGAGCCCCGCCTCCACCACCGCTTCCGCCAGCACCGCGGCCACCGCCATTCCAGAGGCGCCGTAGCGGGGCGCCAGCAGCGCGGCCAGCAGCAGGTTGGCCGCTCCCGCCGCAAGGACGAACCGCACGTACGCGCGGTCACGTCCCAGCGGCAGCACCCAGTTCAGCCCCAGCACCGTCCCCACCGCCAAGATCGGCGGCAGGAACGCCAGGATGCGCAGCACCGCGGTCACCGGCTCGTACCCGGGGCCGAACAGCACGCGCGTCAGGAGTGGTGCCGCCAGCGCGATGGCCGCCCCGGCCGCCACCCCCAGCCCCACGATGGGGACGAGACTGCGGCGGACCAGCGCGGCGGCGGCCGGGCGGTCGTGCACCACCAGGTGGTTGATGCGCGGGTACAGCGCCTGCGACACTGGCAGCAGCAGGTTGCTGGCGGCGCGCACCAGCTTCTCGGCCGAGCCGTAGAAGCCCGCCGCGTGCGGCCCCGCAAAGAGCCCCAGCGTAAATGAGTTGGCCGTGGTGTACGCGCTGGCCGCCCCGCAGAACACGAAGAGCGGCCAGCCGTCGCGCAGCGCCGCGGTCCACTCGCGCGGGCTCCCGGCGCGGAAGGGGACCTCGCGGTACATCCACGCCGTGGCGGCGGCGGCGGAGAGGAGCCCCGCCGCCGCCTGCAGCGCCAGCACCCGCCAGCCGTCCTGCGGCGCCCGCACCACCACGAACACGCCGGCGGCGGCCGCAAGGCGGGTCAGCACGTCCAGCGCCGCGATCCCGCGCATCCGCTCCACCCCCTGGAAGTACCACATGGGGAGGAAGCCCTGCAGCACCGCCGCCGCCAGCGCCCACACCAGGTAGCGCGGCTCGCGCCCGAAGAGCGGGACCAGCAGGAAGGCGAGCGCCGAGGCCGCCGCCACTCCCAGCAGCAGGAGGAGCTTGGCGCCCTGCACGGCGCTCACGATGCGCGCCACCTGCCCCGCGTCGCCGCGGCTGCGGGCCACCATGCGCGTGGCCGAGAACGCGAAGCCGTAGTGCAGCACGATCGCCAGCCACGCGGCGAACGCCTGGCTGAACACCAGCACCCCCCAGGCGCCGGGGCGCAGCACCCGCGTGAGGTAGGGCACCGTCGCCAGCGGAAGGAGGTAGCCGGCGAACTGCACGAAGTAGAGGGCGACCGTGTTGTGCACCAGCGCGCTGCCGCGCGCGCGGCGCCACAGGGCGCGCCCCGCCGTTACGCGCCCGTTCACGCCGCCGGCCCCCGGCTCACGTGCCCCAGCAGAGCCGGGCGATCATCCGCACGCGGTCCCACTCGCCGCGGCCGGCGCGCCGCAGCGCCGCCACCGCCAGGGCGATGTACACCGTGGGCAGGGCCGCGGGCTTGTACTTGCGGGTGTAGAGGATGCGGTTGCGCATGAAGTGGTAGTCCGCCAGCGCCGTCTTCTTCCCCGCGTGCGCCCCGATGCTCCCCCCCTCCCGGTGGAAGACGACGCTCGCGGGCGCGTACGCCATGCGGAAGCGCCCGGCGTTGCGGGTGGCCCAGTCGATCTCCTCGAAGTAGAGGAAGTAGTCCTCGCTCATCAGCCCCACCTCGCGAAGGAAGGCCGACGACACCAGCATCGACGCCCCCGTCACGTACGACAGCCGCCGCTCCACCTCCGCCGCGTTCACGGCGAGCGCGGCGGGCTGGTTGGCGCCCACGTGCCGCGGCAGCGCCAGCCAGGGGTTGTAGCGCGCGCCGCCCCACGCCTGCACGGTGGCGGGGTCGTGGTAGTAGAGAAGCGTGGAGCCCACGATCCCCACCCGCGGGTCGCGCCGCATTTCCTCCACCATGGCGGCGAGGGTGTCCGGGCGCACGACCGTGTCGTTGTTCAGCAGCCACACGGCGTCGAAGCCGCGCGCCAGGGCGTAGCGGAGCCCCACGTTGTTGCCGCCCGCGAACCCCAGGTTCCCCCCGGTCCTCACCAGCACCAGCGGAGCGTCGTCGCCCGGCTCGCCGCCGCGCTCCGCCTCGTCGCGGCCGTACTCCACGAAGGGGATGGGCTTGGGGAGCGGAGGAAAGGAGAGGGCGCGCAGGGGGTTGGACGGGGGCACCCGCGCGTCCAGCCGCCCCTCGGCCCAGGCGCGCAGGTGCGCGAGCGAGCCGTCGTGCGAGGCGTTGTCGCACACCACCACCGTCAGCTCGCGATAGCCGCCGCGCAGGACGCTCTCCAGGCACTCGAGAGTGTCGGCCCAGCCGTTGTAGTTGAGGAGCACGACGCAGACGCGCACGGGCGGCCTCACACCGGTTTCGCCGTTCGTAAAGGGCGCGGCGCCCGCCGCGCCGCACCGCCATCCGCCACCTCCAGGATGAGCTCCGCGGTGCGAGCCGCCGTCGCGTCCCAGGTGAGGAGGGTGGCGCGGCGCCGCCCGCGCGCCACCATCTCGTCGCGCAGGGGCCCGGGTCGCAGGCTGCGAACGGCTTCCGCCATCGCGTCCCAATCGTCGGGTTCCGCCATCAGCCCCGCGTCGCCCACCGCCTCGGGGATGGAGGCGCGGTTGGAGGCCACCACCGGGAGCCCGCACGCCATCGCCTCCAGTACCGGCAGCCCGAACCCCTCGAAGTACGAGGGGAAGAGGAGGCATTCGGCGCGGCCGTACAGCGCCCGCAGCAGGTCGTCGTCCACCGCGCCCAGGTCCACCACCGCGTCGCCCACGCCCAGCTCGCGGGCGCGGGCGGCGAGCGGCTCGTCGCCGGGATAGTGCCGCCCCGCCACCACCAGGCGCAACCCCGCCCACTCCGCGCGCAGCCGCGCCAGCACCTGGATCGCCGCGCGCAGGTTCTTGTGCGGCTTCTGGTTGCCGGCGACCAGCAGAAAGGGCGCGAACGCTTCCACCCGCCGCAGCGCCTCCTCCGACGGCGCGCGCGCGGTGACGTCGCCGCCCACGCCGAGCGGCACCACCTCCAGCTTTGCGGCGGCGGCCGGGAAGCGCGCGGCCAGGTCGTCGCGCGTGAAGCGGGAGTCGGCCACCACGCGGCGCGCACGGCTGACGGCGGCGCGCAGCACCACGCCCCCCAGCGCCCGCTTCCACGCCGGGAACATCGCCGTGAGGCGGAACTGCGCCAGGTCGTGCACCGTCACCAGCGAGGGCGGCAGCGGCCCGCCCAGCGGCACGTCGTAGTGGGGGAAGAAGCCCGCATCGGCGGCCAGCGCACCGCGCGCGCCCAGTGCCAGCCACTGGAGCTGCGCGGCCGGGCTGTAGTAGTGGTGCGCGAACGGCACCACCTCCGCCCGCCCCGCCTCGCCGAGCCCCTCGAGAAAGCCGTGCAGCTCGTCCGGCCGCCCCAGCAGCGTCACGCGGCCGAAACGGGGGTCGCGCAGCACGCGCGCCAGCACCTCTCGGGTGTAGCGTCCGATCCCCGAAAGGTGAAGCCCGCGCGCATCCACAAGGAGCGAGCGGGGTTCCATGGGGCGAGCGTCGGCGGCGGGGGGCGGGGCGGCCCCGCGCTCCGCGTCAGCCGGCACCCACGGACTCCAGCAGCAGCGGGCGGTCGGTTGGCGCGGCCAGGGCGCGGCTCCGCTCGCGCTCCACGGCGGCGTGGATGCGGCGGTGGAACTCCTCCGGGCGGAAGCGCTCCGCGTTGCGGCGGCAGAGCGCGGGGTCGGTCTCCATCGCCTCCAGGCGCAGGATGCCGTCCACCAGCGAGTCCACGGTCTGCTCCTCAAAGAACACGCCGGTCACCCCGTCCACCACCGTCTCCAGGGCACCGCCGCGCGCGTACGCAACCACGGGGCGCCCCGCCGCCTGCGCCTCCACCGGCGCGATCCCGAAGTCCTCCAGCCCGGGGAAGAGGAAGCCCCTGCACCGCGCGTAGAGCGACGCCACCTCCTCGTCCTCCGCCCAGCCGCGCAGCTCTACCGTTGGCCCGGCGAGTGCACGCAACCGCTTCATCTCAGGCCCGCGCCCCACCACCACCAGCCGCCGCCCCAGCCGCGTGGCCGCCTGCACCGCCAGGTCCACGCGCTTGTACCCCACGAGGCGCGACACCACCAGGTAGAAGTCCTCGGGGGGCAGGCCGTTGGGGCGGATGGCGCCGGTGTCCACGGGGGGGTAGACGACCTCCGAGTCGCGGCGGTAGTGGCGGCGGACGCGGCTCGCCACCTCGCGCGAGTTGGAGATGAAGTGGTCCACCCGGTCGCTCGACACGCGGTCCCAGATGCGCAGCCAGTGCGCGATCGGCGCGAAGAAGGGGCGATACAGCTTGCCGCGCGTGTACTCGGGATACAGGTCCCAGATGTAGCGGCAGGGGGTGTTGCAGTAGCAGACGTGCAGGGTGCCCGGCCGGGTGACGATCCCCTTGGCGCAGGCGGTGCTCACCGAGATCACGACGTCGAAGGCGGAGAAGTCGAACTCCTCGAACGCCATCGGCATCAGCGGCAGGAACGCCATGTGGCTGCGGCGCACCAGCGGGATGCGCTGGATGAAGGAGGTCACCACCTTTGCCGCGCGCAGCGCCGGCAGCGTTTTGCGCGCGTCGTACACCGCAGTGTAGATGGGCGCGTCGGGGAACATGCGGTGCAGCTCGTACAGCACGCGCTCGCCACCACCGTACGTGTCCATCCAGTCGGTGACCAGCGCCACCTTCATCTCAGTACGCCCCTTCCCCGCGCAGCACCACCACCAGGGTGCGCAGCATGATGCGCACGTCCAGCCAGAGCGACCACTCCGCGATGTAGCTGCGCTCCATCCGCAGCACCTCGTCGAAGTCCGTCACCAGGTTGCGCCCGCTCACCTGCCACGGCCCCGTGATCCCCGGCGTCACCGCCAGCCGCTCGAAGTGCCGCGGCTCGAAGCGCTCCATGTCGGTGAGCGGCAGCGGCCTCGGCCCCACCAGGCTCATCTCCCCGCGCAGCACGTTGATCAGCTGCGGAAGCTCGTCCAGGCTGGTGCGCCGCAGGATCGCTCCCACCCGCGTGATCCGCGGATCGTCCACCAGCTTGAACAGCG